>JASFVU010000039.1:0-10583 GCA_050049665.1 Bacteroidales bacterium
GAGGTTATGCATTTCCAGGTGCACAAGTCCCAGATTCCGGTTGAGTTCATACATTCCCCATCTGTCATTTGAGGCAGAAAAATAGCTAAGGGCATTTTTATAATACGTCAGCGATTCTTCATAGTTTTTAATATCCCGAAATGCCGAACCGAGAGATATCAACAGGTAGGGGATCTGCAGCAGGTTATCCTGCTCTTCAAAAACGGGCAACGCCTTCAGGTAATTATCAATAGCCTGCTCAAATCTTTGCTGATCCTGGTTCACCAGACCCAAAAAATGGTAAGCATGGCCCATCAGATAGGTATTGCCGATCTCATCCGCCACTTCAAGCGATTGTTGAAAACAGGCAAGAGCCTCCTCATAATTCCCCCTTACACGGTGAATTCTTCCTTCCTGCATCAGGATCGAAGAGTAAATTTTTTTCGCCCCCGCTTCGCTGGCCTTTTTCTTGTACAGTTCAAAAAGATCAAGAGCTTCATTATAAGACCCCTGCAGCATAAGAATTACCGCTTTCATAAGCTGGCATTCGATCTCACTTTCAATATCTCCCAATGCATGAAAAAGGATCACGGCTGAATCGGAAAAATGATTGCTTTTTTCGTACTCATTCAGCGTCAGGTAAGATTTTGCCATGAGTTTCATGGATAAGGCGATCAATTCTCTGTCATCCTGTTTTATGGCTTCTTTGTAAGCTTCGGAAGCATAATACAAAGCCTTTTCGGCGGAAACGGTCTGATACAGGCCGGACAATTCAGTTAAAACAAGTGTTTTATTCTTTGCAAACTGCAACTCATTCTTCAGACTATCGATCCTGAAATTACTCTGAGAAAAGCCACAAATGGCGCAGGCAAAAAAAATATGTGCCAGAAACAATGTCTTCATGATCTGAAATATTAGCAAACCCCCGGGATATCCTTACTTCAGTTAAACCACCGATCCGATCCTCATCCGAAACTACACAATATCGTAAGTCTCACCTGCATTTTCCACCGGACAGAAGAATGACACATGAGTTACATCTTCCCGACTCATTAATCAACCCCTTCGTACCATTTCCCGGTATCTCCTTCTATTGCAGTACAAGATACAATTTACCCGCAGATTTTCAAATTCCATCCTGCAGCATGTTGCCGGGGTTTTTACAAGAATTAGCGCTTATGCTTCCGGACTGTCCGGTGAAAAACAATTATCCCGCAAGCCGTTCTTTTGCTTCCGCTACCGAACCGACAAACAGTATTCTGCCCAGATTGTTACTCTCGTACATGAAATCCTTCAGGCTTTTGCTTTTGAATTTTGAAAAATCTCCGACGATAGCAAGTTTTACCCGGTAAGTAGAGAACTTCTGAAGGATTTCTCCTGCTATGCCGGTTGACAGATCAAAAAAATCCGGACAAATATTCTTCTGATGGATAATGATGTTCCGTGCACCCCGGTAATCACAATTTCCAATGATATCCAGGGCATCCTGTACCTGGCAGATCTCAATATTTTCCGAGATAACTTCAGCAAGATTAATACCGCTATATTCTGATATTTCAATTTTCATTCGACGGTTTAATTCATACTATACAAGGGGTTGTTCCCTGGTAAAAATAACTTTATAAATCCATTTCAACGGCACAAACATGGAAACTTCTTTCCTGTATCGGCGGTATTGGTCACCGAAAGCTTTTATCAGCTTATGTTCTTCCAGAAAGGCGCCGGCAATGATATACAATGTAAAAACGGAATTCATTATCAGTCTGGAAATATCCAGGTCTCCCGACCAGAGTAACGCTATTGTCGCTGTATACCATGGATGCCTGATAAACCGCGAAATTCCCGAAGTACTTAATGTGTCCGAGGCAGAATCATTTTCTTCCGTGCAATACGTCCGTATTTGTTTCAAGCCGGTGAATTGTGAAAAACTGTAGCTTCTGCTCCCTGCAACCAGCAAAACGATTCCCGTGAAGATCAACAGGTATCGCAATACAGAAAGACAGCCGTCCCAGGAAAAAAAATCAGCCCCTTTTAACGTATAGGCATAGTTGATCACAGGCAGTAATGTCACAAAAGAAAATACGTTATAAACCAACCTGTAGTAACAAAAGTATTTCCCGGCCATCGTCTTTACAAAACGTGTAAACGGTAAAGAGATCAGCAGGCTGTGCAGAATACAATACAGGATCAGTAAACCGGATAACAAAAAACAATTATTCATAGCCAGTAATCATCGCTACAATTTAGTAAAATTCAGCAACAGTATAGTTGATTCAAACTGAATACCCTATACATACCACTCGGATCAGTTAACGTGTTTATCTCGGTAACCTGCCTGTACTATACAACAGATTAATATGCTGAAATCTTTCGTATAGCATAAACTGAATTATACACAAGTGTTTTGATTTGAGACAACGCAACTATTACGAAGGGTTCTTCATCATATTTATAGTGACTGATCTTGATGTTTTACGAAATGGATTTTGGAGAATCGTTGGTGCAACAAATCCATCAGTTAAGGTTTACTGGACTTATTTAATACCATATCGTATGTTGCTTAAATTCAGGCAATTGTTCTGCTGTTCATTACTCCGGAGGAACTATGATTCAATCATGGAATTAATCAGTACATGCACGCTGTTCAATACCTCAAAGCCGAGACTTCTTTTTTGCCGTGCTGATTATCATAAAAGAAAATCGCTACGGCATATACTACCACATATATATACTAACTCCTAATTACATTTACGATGAAAAAATATACCTTGTCATTGAGTTTATTATTATTGCTTGCTGCCAGCAGTTTTTCTTATGAGTATCTTAATCTTGTACATGTCGATCAATGGGGATGGAATGAACCCGGTTACATTGATTCGGCTGCCTTACTGGTAAAACCAAAGGGCCTTTATGCGGAATGCGAACTGATCATCGATTTTTCTTCGGAGGGTGCGGGATATTTTGATGAGGATGTTCTGGAAGTAGAAATGGAATTTAATCTTTCGCAGGAATCTGATATTACCGATCTGTACCTTTGGATCGAGGATGAGCCAGTCAGGGCTTATATTTTTGACACATGGACAGCCAACCTGATTTACGAAAGTATTGTCCAACGACGAATTGATCCGGCAATCCTGATAAAAAAAGGACCTGGCAGGTACAACCTGAAAGTATATCCCATTGTGGCTGATATGCCCAGAAGGATTAAAATTCACTATATAACACCTGTGGATAATATAATGGGAACCACCCAGTCTCTTGCTCTTCCATTCAATATCCTGAATTTATCTTACGATTCTCCTGAAAAGTTCAAGATCGCCTTTATTGAAACGGAAGAATACGGAACACCGGGATTTCTTGAAGAGGAAGATCTCGAATTTCAAACGGTCAATGATCCCGATTTTGGTATCTGTATCAGGGCTGAACTGACGAATCTCTTACAAAGAACAAGCGGGACATTGGTGTATAAAAGGAAAAGTCAAACAAATGACTGTCACGCCAAAGTATTTGAGTCGGAAGATACAGGTGAGAAATTTTATGAGCTGGCGCTAAATCACAGCGAACTGATTGGATTGACCAACCAGAAAAAAGCAGTCTTTCTGCTCGATTTCATGGATGATAATTGCACTTCCTATAATGTAGAAGAACTCCTTGAATCATTGAAATTCTCCATCCACAATACATTTGGAGATGCCGATTCATTCAATATTCTCATTTCGGGACTGGAGAGTTTTTTTCTAAGTGATAACTGGATCCCGGGTGATTCTGCCAGTATTGAAGCTCATTTCAATAACCTGTATCCCGGACTATTTAATGACTACTCGAATCTTCCGTCGGTATTGTTCGACGGTATAAATTTTATTCAAAATAACAGCAATGCCGGCTCACTGATCCTTATTGCCAGTTCAAACTCACATGGTGACAGCGACCAGGCTAATTCCCTGATAACAGACTTTATGGAATTCATGGGTGAAAAGGAAATACCGATTCATGTAATCAACCTGGACGACAATAATTACAGTTACAGTCAGATGCATTATATAGGAGGTCAGTATTTCCGGGGAAATGAATATTTCTATACACGCCTGAGTCAGATGACAACCGGAGAATACAATTCCATTTTGAATAACTCTCTTTCTGCTTTGCTGGAACAAGCCGGGAGCAGGGCTTCCGGGTATTTCAAAAGCCTTGAAATATTCGTTCAGACCGATGGAGGATATTCTTTTTCCAATTACAGGTTAAACCATTCGGGCGGATTAATCTATAATAATGAAGCGCTGCAGTTAATCGGAAAATATATCGGCAACGCACCCTTTTACGTTTCGCTTTACGGGCAAAACTCGACCGATGAAGTGTTTCACTTTGAACAAACGATACTTCCCGGAGATATCCAGGAAGGAGACAGTACAATTGAGTTGTGCTGGACGGCTAATTATTTGAAAGAATTAATGGGAATGGAACAGAATAACCAGATTGTTAACCAGATCATCAACACATCCATAGATCATCGAATTTTATCCGATTATACGGCATTTCTCGTTCTGGAACCTGATTTTGAGATCCCTGATGATCCTGATAATGCCGACCAGGAGGATGATTTTTGGGTGACGGCTGCAGAGGAGATGGAATTAAAGTCTGAAAAAACCGTTTCTCTAACAAATTATCCGAACCCATTTGATTCTTTTACTGAAATTGCCTACACAATTCCAAGAAAAGGAAAGGTCAGTCTTTCCATATATAGTTTAGCAGGCCGGCTAATAGAAATTCTCGTTAATGAGGAATTGGAAAAAGGAGATTATACCTTTGAACTGGAAGCTTCAGGATACGAAAAAGGGATCTATTTCTGTATCCTTGAGTTAGACGGGCAGGCGATTGCAAAATTGAAAATCGCTGTTATGTAGCCATATTCCCCTGTTTTATCTGACTATTCTTTTCAGTCAGAGTTATATATATGCCCATCGGCCGGAGAGTATTCAATTGAAGAAATCCGGCCGGTACATTTTAATCATTTCAGTTCTTCATTCCGGCATACAGACTTTCTTCCTTTTCTTACAGCCGGTTACGATTGCCGTTCAATCTTGAAGCAGATAAATTGCCAATGGTTCAAAATTTCTCTTTTGCTTTTTGGCTAAATACCCGAAATTAGCAATAATCAAATACACTCAGTATGCCCCGGTTTTTTAAGGATCGGACCAAGAAGATGGGACTGGCCCCCGGTTCACTGGTTTTTGTCGGCCGCCAAAAAATGGATGCGCCGCAGATCTCCCTCATGGATTATGATAATAAGGAACTTACCGAACAGGTTGTCACTGACCTTGAACAGCTCAGACACCTGAAAAGTCTGCCAACCGTATCCTGGATAAATGTATATGGAATACACGATACTGAAGTGATCCGGAAACTGGGAGAGATATTCGATATCCAGCCACTGTTGTTGGAAGACATCCTGATTACCGACCAGCGTCCGAAATTCGAGGAAGGAACCAGAAACCTCGGGTTCATCCTGAAAACCATGAATTTCATTCCGGAAACATCAAGAATTGTGGCTGACCAGATATCGTTCGTTCTTGGTGAAAATTACGTATTGTCATTTCAGGAAAAGAAAGCATCCTTCTTTGATCCTGTCAGGGAAAGGATCCGTAACCAGAAAGGGCGTATCCGGCATTCCGGCAGCGATTACCTCTTGTATGCCCTGCTCGATACGATCATTGACAATTACCTCGACATCATTGCCCGGATCGGTGATCAGATCGAGGAACTGGGAAAACTGATCATTACCGATCCGAACAATAAGATCGCCGCCGATATCTACAATTTTAAGATCGAACTGAATTTCCTCAGGAAAAATATCAGGCCTGTCAGAGAACTCCTGTTACTCTGGTTAAAATCAGATACCCCCCTTGTTGATATGAAAACAAGATCCTACCTGAATGACCTTAACGACCTCATTACCCAGGCTGAAGAAAGCATAGAAGTATATAACAACTTGCTTATCGACGGTTTGAATGTTTACAACTCAAATATCAGCAACCGGGCCAATGAGATCATGAAAGTACTGACCATCTTTGCAGCCATTTTCATTCCCCTTACCTTCCTTGCCGGCATTTACGGAATGAATTTCCGGTACATTCCGGAACTCGGTTTCAAATACAGCTATCCTATTTTTTGGGGTGTAGTATTTATCATTGGCGGTGGACTATTCTTTTATTTTAAAAAGAAAAAATGGTTGTAAGCCCTTCTGCAAAGAAGTAACTCTGATCTTCCCTGATTTCTGACAGTTAATCATAAACAGGATTCGATGGTATGTCACTTTGACATTTGTTCTTGCATGTAAATGCCAAATTGGCAGTTAATGTGTATTGGCACATAACTTGACAATATACCGGTGTAATCAAAAACGAAAAAATGTATAACCAAAAATAATCAGGAGGACAAAATTATGTTACCAACAATCGTAAGAAGAAAAAATTACCAGAGCCCGAATTTCTGGGATGAATTGTTCAACGACAGCTACCTGCCAAAATTCTTTTCATGGGATACCGATCGGAACGGTTCTTCTCTGCCGGCAGTAAATGTAGAAGAAACAGACAAAGAATATCGTATTGATGTTGCCGCTCCCGGACTGGAGAAAGAAGATATCAAGGTATCTGTTGAGGATGGCGTTCTGACCATTTCTTCCGAACAGAAATCTGAAAAGGAAGAAAATAATGACAGCTACATCCGGAGGGAATTCGGTTACAGTACTTTCTGCAGGTCATTTACCCTGCCCGAAGGAACCAACGAAGAAAAAATCAGTGCAAAACACAAAAATGGAGTACTGAACGTACACATTCCAAAAGCGGAAGTAAAGGTAACCAAAGCGAAATAAGTCAAAATTTCATAAGCAGGTTTAGGTTATAGAGAAAAAACGCAGTTCATTTAAGAGTTGCGTTTTTTTTATTTGTTAAAAAATGCAAAAAGGGTTGCCTTTGTCCGTTTAAAAATATTTTTTTTGTGATCTCGTTCTGCAAATTTTTAAACACATGGACATTATAGTCAATAACATTACCAAAAATTTTGGCCTCCAGAAAGCCGTTGACGATGTCTCATTCCAGGTTCGCACCGGTGAAATTGTGGGATTCCTGGGCCCCAACGGGGCAGGAAAAACCACGACAATGAGAGCCATAGCCTGTTTTCTGGAGCCCAACCGGGGAGATATAAAGGTGGGCGATTTTTCCATTTACGAACACCCCGAAGAGATCAAGAAAATAATCGGTTACCTGCCTGAATCGAATCCGCTCTACCAGGACATGCCTGTGATCGATTACCTGAAATTCATTGCCGAGTTGCATGGCATCGGCAAAAATAATGTCAGGCAACGTATTTATGATATGGTCAATACCTGCGGACTGGAAGGTCAGAAGCACAAAAAAATAAAAGAGCTCTCAAAAGGTTACAAGCAACGTGTTGGCCTGGCACAATCCCTTATCCATGATCCACAGGTACTTATCCTGGATGAGCCCACTGCCGGACTGGATCCGAACCAGATCATCGAGATCAGGGAACTCATCAGACAAATAGGCAGGGAAAAGACCGTGATCCTCAGTTCGCACATCCTCGCCGAAGTAGAAGCTACCTGTGACCGGATCCTGATCATCAACAAGGGAAAAATTGTCGCCGACGGCACTTCGAGCGACCTGCGAAGCAAAGCACAGAACAAAGAAATTCTCAAGGTAACCATTGAAGAAGGTGACAGGAATGATATTTACAAAAGCCTTCAGTCGATCAATACGGTAGAACTGGTGGATGTCATTTCCCAGAGCGGCAATTCATTTGAAGTACACAGCAATCCGGGAACTTCGTCACGAAGGGCTGTATTTGACCTGTGCGTAAAAAAAGGATGGTTCCTTTCCGAACTTACACCCACTGAAACAAAACTGGAAGATGTATTCCGTGAATTAACAATGAATTAAAAAAAGCATGTTATGTCAACCATATGGATCATCACAAAACGCGAATTAAAGTCATTTTTTGACTCACTTCTTGCCTATTTTATGATTATCGCATTTCTTGTGTTTACAGGACTGTTCACCTGGATTATCGGACGGCATATATTCATGATGAGGGAAGCCAGCCTGCAATCGTTTTTTGCAGTGGCATATTGGGCATTGTTCATCTTTATTCCGGCATTGTCCATGAAACTCATTGCAGAAGAACGTGCCAGCGGCACGCTGGAATTGATACTCTCCAAGCCTGTCTCCGACTTCCAGCTTGTTACAGGCAAATTCTTATCGGTGTTGCTGCTTGTTGCATTGTCCCTTTTACTTACTCTTCCCTATTATATAACCGTGGCGTCCATAGGGCCCATCGATCACGGCGCCACCATTACAGGGTATATCGGACTGATCCTGATGAGTGCGGCTTACATCAGCATCGGGGTTTTTGCAAGCAGCATCACAAGCAATCAGATCGTTGCCTTTCTTCTGGCGCTGTTCATCGGCATTTTTTTCCACCTGCTCTTTGGCATTCTGGCAAGGTATTTTCCCGGTTTCATTGGAAATACCCTGAATTATCTCAGTCTTTCCAATCATTACGAATCCATAACCCGGGGAGTCATAGACAGCAAAGACCTGATTTACTTCTTATCCCTGATATTCCTGGGGATTTCAGGAGCAGTGATCGTTGTTTCAAAACGTAATCTTACCAACTAAACGAAATTCCTGACAAGATGAAAAAGAACAATAAATACATCATTATTGCATTGCTTCTGGGAATACTGATATTGGTAAATTACCTGTCCAATCAGTTTTTCCTGCGGTTAGATCTTACCGAAGACAAACGTTTCACATTGAGTGATGCCACCAAAGACCTGCTGGCAAGCCTGGAAGAACCGGTTACCGTTACCGCTTATTTTTCAGGCAACCTGCCTCCTCAGCTTGAACAAATAAAAAGGGACTTCGGCGACATGCTGACCGAATATTCCAATCGTTCAAAAGGGATGGTGGAATTTGAATTTGTAGATCCGCTGCAAGATGATAAACTGAAGACACAGGCTGCACAGGCAGGGATAGCTCAAACACAGGTACAGGTGGAAGAAAAAGACCAGGTAAAAGCACAGATAGCCTTCATGGGCGCTAATATTCAAATGGGAGAAGAAAGCGAGCCAATTCCAAACATCTATTCAACTGTCGGATTGGAATACAAGCTTTCTTCCGCGATAAAAAAACTTTCCATAACCGACAAACCTGTTGTGGGATTTGTTCAGGGACACGGAGAAGCCAACTTCGGAGAATTATGGCAGGCCAAGCAGGCACTGGATGTACTGCACAGCACTGAACTGGTAAACCTGGGAGACAGTCTTCTTGACCTGAACCGATACAATACCCTGGCCATAATCAGACCGAAGGATTCCATTCCTCCCGAAGAACTCTCAAAACTCGATGCATTTCTTGCCCGCGGCGGCAGGCTGTTTATTGCCATTGATCGTTCCGATGCCGACCTTTCCTCGGAACAATTCAGCAGAGCGATCAATACCGGACTGGAAAACTGGCTGGCACAAAAAGGAATAGAAGTAAACAGCAATGTAGTGATCGATCTGAATTGCCAGCAGGGATGGATACAGCCACAGCCGGGCTACCTGATGCAGATCACTGTTCCTTACTATATCATTGCCCGGAACTTTGGTGATCACCCAATATCTTCCAGTCTTGAGCAATTGTTCCTCAATTTTGCCAGTTCCATCAATCATTCCGGTGACAGCTCCTTTGTGGTCACTCCCCTTGTTTTGTCTTCGGAATATTCAGGTACCAAACCTGCCGAAGGGTATATAAACATCACGCAACAATGGAAAAAGCCCGACTTCCCGCTTTCAGATCTCACCCTTGCAGCGGCCTTTGAAGGAAGTATAGGAGGCAGTGCACCGACCAAAATGGTGCTCATTGGCGATGGCGGATTTCCTGTAGCCGATAACCAGCAAAACCAGGTAAATCCGGATAATGTGAATTTTCTGGTGAATTCCATCGACTGGCTCTCCGATGATACGGGATTGGTAGAACTGAGAACAAGAGGTGCTACGGCACGTCCCCTGGATGACCTGGAAGACAGTAAAAGAGCGTTCCTGAAATACCTGAATTTTCTTCTGCCGGTAGTGCTGGCCCTGTTGTATGGAATATTCAGGTTTCAACGAAACCGGATGATAAGAATAAAAAGAATGGAGGAAGGATATGTTCAGTAAAATAAACATGAAATGGTTAGCAGGTATTTTCATTGTCCTGCTTCTATTAACTGTCCTGGTTGTAATAAAAAATAACAGCCGTACCGCTGTAAACAGAAACCGGACATTCAACAGTCAGCTTACTGATTTTGATACTTCCGAAGTCAGTAAGATAATCATTATCCCCAGAGCTTCCGGTAACCGGATCGAGCTGAATAAACCGGACGGACACTGGGAAATCACCATAAAAGACAACCATTTCCGGGCCGACCGTGCAACGATAAGATCAATGATCTCCGGTCTGAGTACGCTGACTGCAAAACGTATTGCAGGAAAGGACAAAGCGCACTGGTCTGAATATGAGGTTGCCGACAGCACAGCTACACGCGTACAGTTTCATACGGATAAAAAG
>JASFVU010000040.1:0-10549 GCA_050049665.1 Bacteroidales bacterium
TTTGTGGTGAATATCTATCTTTAAGATACTGATATACAGTATAATGCACAATCTTTCTCTTAGTATGTTATCAACAAGTTTCAATAGCACAACAGGTTACTGATATTAAAAATTTAGACCTTCGCAGAAAATCTGAGCGCTGGCCCGGCAAAACAGCGGGCATAGGGGAAGCGTGAATGGAAATTTCATAGAATTCCGGAGAAGAGGTTTACCAGCTTTACCTGGAATTCACAGAAATTTTCAGAGTGGGCTGAAGCATTGTTTTGCCTTGATTTTTTGGTTACTTTTTTATCCAAGAAAAAAGTAAATGCCCGTCCGGAGGAGGACAAGACATAAATGAAAATCAAGTAAAATAAATCCATAACAACGACATAATACAATGTGAAAACCGTTAAAAGAATTAACCGTAACGAAAAACATGTCGGTCATTTTTCTATTTTCGTTAATCAAATGTGAATCGCATGATCCTGAAGGATGAGGAAAAAAATATACTGACCGGTATAGTTGCCACAGTCGGAATTCACTTACTGGTGCTTATCGTGTTTATGTTAGCCAGGCTCGATAAAGTACACAATGTCCATAAGGAGCCGATCGTTATCGAATTTGATGAAGAACTGTACAAAACCCTTGATCAGATGATGAAAGAGGAAAAGGTTCAGGAATCAAAAGCAAAAACACCTTCAGATCAGGACCTGAAAAATATTGCCGTGAATACCTCGGAACAGATCCTTGAAAAGATCAGCACCGAAAAATACATTGAACAGCTTAAAGATGAACTGGATATTGAGGACCTGAATCAGCAACTCGACCGGTCGGTTGATGAACCTGTAGTGGAAGCCGAACAAAAGAAAGATGTTGCGGAAAAGGGGAAAAAATATACAGGTCCCACCCGCATTGAATATTCATTGAAAAATCGTACCGACAGGTTTATACATATCCCTGTTTACAAATGCCAGCACGGAGGAAGGGTGGTGATAGATATTGTTGTAAATCAGGAAGGTGAAGTGATCAGCGCATCGGTCGCCTCCTCATCAACAGATGAAATTTGCATTATAGAAACTGCGCTTAACTCGGCCAGGATTTCGCTGTTCAATATTGATATGAATGCAGAGCCAAAACAGCGTGGTACTATTTCTTATGAATTTGTTTCACAATAAATATGGATACTATTGCCTGTGATTATTACGCTGTGGATCGTGAAACGAAACACGCCGGAACCGTACATTACAAATTCGATGATTCCCCTTTTCTGCTGTATGAAGTTATGCGGACAACAAAAGGCATAATCGTTTTTCTGGAAGATCATCTTGAACGATTGAAAAATTCGCTGGCCACCCTTGCCCCGGATCATTTTTTTAACGGGCATGATCCGGTTGAAAACATGAATTGCTTGCTGATGGCTAACGGATACAGGGAAGGCAATATCAAACTGTTATGCAGGCCTTCTGCATCGGGGCTCACTTATGCTTCCTATTACATACCTCATACTTACCCCGGTGAAAATGATTACCGGCGGGGAGTAACTCTATCGGCAGTAAGGGTGGAAAGGAATGATCCGAACATGAAACAGATCAGGATAAATCATTATATAAAACAAAAAGTACAAAGTGCCCTGAACTCAGGGTTTGCGTATGATTTTTTACTGATCAATAATCAGGGCTATATTACGGAAGGCAGCCGTTCGAATTTTTTTCTTATAAAAGATAATGCAATTTATTCTGCTGAAGAACAATGGATACTTCCCGGAATTACCAGAAAGCATGTTTTGGAAATTGCAGAAAGTGCCGGCATAAATATTATTGAAAGCAAAATAAAACTGGAAGAGGCTGATCGTTTTGAAGCGGCTTTTATTAGCGGTACTTCTCCCAAGATACTGCCGGTCAGCAAAATTGACGATTACAGATTCATGCCGGATCATGTTGTAACCTTGCTGATCATGAATGAGTTTAACAACCGGTTAAACGCGTACCTGTTGTCAAAAAATAAATAGTGTTGAGTCAAGTACAAATTGACGTATTGTATACCTGGTGCTGGTTTCTGGGCATCTGGTTGCTTGATTCCTGTTTCCTTGGTACAGGTGTTTAATCGTGAAACTGATGAATTGATAAACTGGTGAACTGAGTAAATGAAACATACTATTAGCTTATCAGGATCTTCATTTCACCGGTTAATTCGATTAATCAATTAATCCTTTAAAAATTGTTATTTGATTTTTGAGATTTATCCGTTTACTTTGATCACGATAAGTTTAAAATCCAATGAGCCCGTCAGGACCTTCATTTTACCTGTTAATCGATTATTCAGTTAATCAATAAAAAACTTTCCCGGTTGGTTTTTGAAGTTTTTTTCTCTCTTTTTCACTTCAACTCATCAACTATCCGACTAATCGGCTTGTCAGGTGTATGTGTCTCATTTCTCATCGCTCGAGTCGCGGGGAGCTTCAATTTCATTTCTCAATATGAAGTGTGACGTGTCACGGAATTCTTTAATTATCGTCCAGGGCTAATTTGATGTCACTGAACTCATAGGTTCCATGCAGGATAGAACTGACGGCTGCATGCTCTTTCAGGACTTCGATCGCTTTTGCAAGTTGCGGATCGTTTTTGAGGGTTGAAATGATCCTTCCTTTCTGGTAATAGTAACGACTAACGATTTCATCCCTTAACAGATCTTCGATCTCACTTTTGAATGTAATAAGATCTTTCTCAATATCCGCATCCAGTTTCTTTCGAAGTGCTTCAATTTCATCTTCAGCTATACTATAATAACCTTCTCTCTTTGAAATAGTAATAAGCTCTTCAAGTTTTTCATTACTTTGAGTGTTGTATTCAAATTCCCTGTCCTTGAGAAAAAGTAAAAAGTCTTCGAATATTTTATCAGAAATTTCAAATTGCCCGGGAGCAGCAATAGAATCATTGCGGATGGCAAATTCAGTAGCAAAATCAAATATCAGGTTACCGGCATATAAATTCAGGGTGATGTTGGCCGGTTGTGAGAAATCGATTTGAATATCAGGGCGAATACCACCCCCGTCATAAACTACCCTGCCGTTTTTTGTTTTAAATTCTGAAATAAGCGAATCAGGCACATATCCAACGCTGCCATCTTCATTACGGTGAGCATAATCAAGGGCCTGAATGCATCTTCCGCTCGGAATATAATATTTTGCAGTAGTCAATTTCAAATGTGTATTGTAACTGAGGGGACGGGTTACCTGAACAAGTCCTTTTCCGAATGTTCTTTGCCCGATAACGATGGCCCGGTCAAGATCCTGCAGCGAACCGGCTACTATTTCCGAAGCAGAAGCCGAGCCTCTGTTTATAAGTATGGCAATAGGAATAACAGTATCGAGAGGGACTTTATTTGTTTTGTAGATCTGATCCCATTGTTTTGCCTTACCTTTAGTACTGACAATTTCCTGGTTTTTGTTTACCCAAATGTTGGCAATTTCCACCGATTCATCCAATAACCCGCCGGGATTACTTCTTAAATCAAGCACGACCGATTCAGCCCCCTGTTTTTTCAGTTCCTGAAATGCTTTCTTTACTTCGGCGGAAGCGTTTTTAGTAAAATTACTTAACCGGATGTATCCGATATTATTATCCACTATGCCGAAATAAGGAACATTTCTGATTGTGATTTTTTCCCTGACAAAGGTTTTTTCAAACGAAGAAGAATCACCGGGGCGCCTGATTTCCAATTTCAGTTCGGTATTTGGCGTTCCTTTCAGCAATTCACTGACATCACTGATATTTTTTCCTTTGGTAGAGACACCGTCAATGGCAATTAAAGTATCCCCGGCAATCAATCCGGCTTTCTGTGCGGGAAATCCTTCGTAAGGTTCCGAGATGATCGCATAGGCTCCGCCTCTTCTTATCAGGGCGCCGATACCTCCATACTGTCCGGTAGTCATGAACTTAAATTCGTCCATGTCAGATTCAGGTATATAGGTGGTATACGGGTCCAGAGACTCAAGCATACCATCTATGCTTGAATTGATCAAATCTTCAGGATCTTTTTCATCGACATAATACAGATCTATCTCTCTGAAAAGGGTAACAAAAATGTCGAGGTTCTTGGCAATTTTAAAATCCTTATCACTAAATGCAAGGAAACTAAAAGCGAATACAGCAATTAATCCGGTTATTATATATGCTTTTCTGCTCTTTTTTATTTTATTCCAGCTTATCATCTTCAACAGTTTACTATAATCAATACAAAATTAGTGCAAATATACTCGTAAGACTTATGATTAATATTTTTTAACGAATTTAGTATAAATAGGTTTGAAAAAATTTCCCGTATTACTTCAATAGACGGATAAAAATCAATCTGGCCGGTAATAAGCACAAGATCTATGGTTATCTTCGGGAAGAAATAAAAAATACCAATACAATTTTTTTTGTATGAGGGCAGTAATCCAAAGAACAAAACAGGCAGAAGTTGAAATAGGAGGCAAGTCTGTTTCCGGGATAGAAAAGGGGCTTACAATCTTTCTGGGTATAGAGAACGATGATGATCAGCAGGATATTGAGTGGCTGGCAGGGAAAATATGCCGGCTTCGTATCTTTGATGATCAGGAAGGGATAATGAATCTTTCAGTAAAGGATATCATGGGAGATCTCCTGATTGTCAGTCAGTTTACTCTCCATGCAAGTACCAGAAAAGGCAACAGGCCGTCCTATATTAAAGCAGCAAGACCGGAGATCGCACAACCTGTTTATGAAAAATTTGTCAAAGTGATCAAAGAGGAGCATCAGGGAAAAGTTGAAACCGGAGAATTCGGAGCGGAAATGAAAATTCATTTGGTTAATGACGGACCTGTCACAATACTGATCGACACTAAAAGTAAAGAATAAATGACGATTAAAGAAGCTCAGAAAAAAGTTGACCACTGGATAAAAAATTACGGCGTTCGTTATTTCAGTGAACTGACGAATATGGCTTTGTTGACCGAAGAAGTAGGGGAGCTTGCCAGACTTATTGCCAGAAAATACGGAGAACAGTCATTCAAAGAGAATGAGTCCGTGATCGATCTTGGAGACGAAATGGCGGATATTATTTTTGTGGTTATTTGTCTGGCAAATCAAACAGGGGTGGATCTTGAAGCAGCAATAATTAACAACCTCGAAAAAAAAACGAGAAGGGACAGGGAAAGGCATTTGAAAAATAAAAAATTGAGGTAAATGCTTCTCTGCAGGGATATAATTTTCATCTGTAAATACCTGATTAAATAGTGTAATTTTACCATAAAACCATAACAAAACGGCATGTCTCTTTCAGTTCGATTTATCAGCCTGCTTCAGGACTCAGCTAAAACCGGATCTTTTCAGGGTATTGATTCCCTGCCAAAAAGTACGGAAGGCATAACAGAGAGCAGGACAGAGGAGGAAGTGGACGCTGCTGATACAACAACAAACGAAATTCAAAAAACGGATTCACTGGTTGAACAAGCTAAAAAACCATTGACCGTTAAACCAGTAGCGACCGTTAAAACGACAGTCATTCCGGCTGATACCTCAGCATCTGATGAACAGGCAATAAAAACGGTTAAAAAGCCCGGAAAATTTGAACGGTATTATCTGTTCAAAGACAAAAAAGACACGTTTGTTTACAGGCCATTCGGGATATTTCGGACTCAAAGGGAAGACACATTGCAGGAAGCCAGACACATACAATTCCTGCCTTATGAAAGGCAACATTCGAAGTTTCACTGGACTTTGATCATAGGTTTTATCAGTATTTTTATTTTTATCGTATTAAAGACTTATTATCAGAAGGCCATGGTACAGGTGATGAATACATTGGTAAATTTTCAGATATCGGAAAAAATGTTGCGTGAAAAGAACATCATTGTACGGCGGGCTTTTTTATTCCTTAATCTGAACTTCATCCTGATATTTTCCCTGTTTGTATTGTTGGTTGTCAGATTGCTCGGATTTCAGATCCATGAGAATTACTTTCAAAGCTATATCCTTATTACTGCAGGTGTTGTAATTATTCTGCTGGCAAGAATGATATTGCTGTATCTCACCGGTATTTTATTCAATTCATTATCGGTTGTTACAGAATACATACATAATATCTACCTGATAAATAAGAATTTAGGGATAATCCTTCTTCCACTGGTTTTCATTTCCCTTTATTCGTCGCCCCCGATTTCAAAAATAATCCTGATAATGGGAGTAATAATGATTTGTATTGCAACTATATTCAAGTATCTGAGAGGATTACAAATAATTATTAAAAATGATGTTTTGAAATTCTATTCCTTTTTGTACCTTTGTACGCTCGAACTTTTACCCGTAGTGGTGAGTTTAAAAATAATTATTACGCTGAGATAGAAGAAGTTATATAAGGAGGCTCTCAGAAATGAAGATTAAAAATATTCTAGTATCTCAACCCGAACCGCAATCCGATAAATCACCTTACTTTGAAATCGCGGAAAAAAACAATGTGAAAATTGACTTCAGACCTTTTATCCATGTTGAACCTGTGGAAACGAAAGAATTTCGTAAGCAGCGGATCAACATACTGGATCATACCGCAGTCATTTTTACAAGTAAAACGGCTATAGATCATTTCTTTCGGGTATCAAATGAAATGCGTATTTCCGTACCGGATTCCATGAAGTATTTTTGTACATCGGAATCGATAGCACATTATCTTCAGAAATACATTGTTTACAGGAAGCGAAAGATTTTTTTTGGTAAAGGGAGATTTGCCGATTTGATGGAACTACTGGAAAAACACAAGGGAGAAAAATTTCTTGTTCCCCTCTCCGAACAGCATAAGCCGGAGATACCGGAACTGCTGAAAACCAATGACATAGATTTTACGATTGCTATTTTGTATCAGACGGTAAGCAGTGATTTGTCGGATCTGCAGATGCTGAATTACGATGTATTGGTTTTTTTCAGTCCTTCGGGAATAAGGTCACTGATGAAAAATTTTCCGGAGTTTAAGCAAAATGATACCATCATTGCATCTTTTGGGAATTCTACTGCCAGGGCAGTTAAGGAAGCCGGGTTGAGACTTGATATTCAGGCTCCGATGCCAAATGCTCCGTCCATGACCATGGCACTTGATCTGTTTATTAAAGAGCATAATAAAAACAACAAATAATAAAACAGAAGAGTAAAAAAAGGGCTGCACAGCCCCTTTTTTTAAACATAATAGAACGGAACGAACTACTGAGTAGTTTTTAATTGTATATCCAGTTTAAAAGTAGATTTACAAATTTCTCCCAACTCCCGTACATCTTCGTCGTCCGGTTGATAATACCAGTTGACCTGTATATCGGTGCCGTTTGTGTTCATATATTCCAGCAACCTGAAAGTACTGATAATATATCTCTTTGATACAGCATTGATCACGCTTAGGTTAAAATCAATTTGCGTGTGCTTCTCAGGGTTTTTGGAATACAACATCAATCTGTCACAAATAATATCGTATATATCCGGATGATCAAACGGGACCGACCGACCTTTGACGATCAGGTAACCGTTTTTAAAATAAGCTAATGGCGTATTCCTGGTCTGCGCTATGGTGAATGTCATTGAAAATACTCTTTAGTTATTCATACGAAGAATGAGAGAAGCATGTTTACAATTAACCAATGATACATATCACCATCAAAGTTGTAAAATAATGCAACCTCTCTCCTAGACCTGGCGTAATAATGTATATTAACATATTTTGCAGCTGATGAAAAAAAAAGCCGGAAAATCCACTTGCAAACGATGTAAAAAAAATCTTACGGATGACTTCGTTTGTCAGGATTGCAAAAATGAGTTGCTGAATCATTTTGAGGCGTCATCTGACTGGCAAATGGCATATGAGATGGAGCAGGCACCACTTTTTGCATCAAAATTCAGGAAGGAAGAGGAAGAAGAAGAAGAAGAAGAAGGCGATTTATATTAATGATCCGTTATAAGAAAAAAATGCATCGGTCGGTTCGGTTGTAAATACAAGGTTTTCCGGAAGATTTTTCAACAACCCCTCAGGTATATGATCAGCGTAATAACAGAAATGCAGGAAGGTTTATTCTCTCGTACTACCTACTTATTCTGCACTTAGTCACAAACAGATATGATTATTTTAGGCGATCGGTTCTCTGTGAATTCATAAAGAATATTACTACCTTTCTCACGCAATCATCTGAAGAGGTTTTTTCAGTTAATAATAAAAATAATTGCCGGTAAGAACAGAGATCTTTAGATCCGAATAGAATGAGCAGAAAGGTTATTGTAACAGGAGCAGGATTATCCGGACTATCAGCCGCAGCCCAGTTGGCCCTGAGAAAGTATGATGTCGAAGTATTTGAGAAGAATGAAATGCCCGGCGGCAGAGCACGTCATTTTCAGGCTGGTGGATTTACTTTTGACATGGGTCCGACATGGTACTGGTTCCCCGGTATCATTGACAGTTATTTTAAGGCATTCGGGCATCGGGCTTCAGATTTTTATGATTTGATCCAGATGGATCCTTCTTACAGGATTTATTTCGGTCGGGATGATTACCTGGATGTTCCTTCCAAAGAAGAGGAGTTAACGGATTTGTTTGAATCTGTTGAGAAAGGAAGCAGTAAAAAATTAAAGAAGTTACTCCATTCCGCTTCATTGAATTATGAAGTGGCGTTCAACCGGATCATTTACAATTCAGGAACAAAAGTAAGCGATTATGCATCATGGGCCTTTATTAAGAGGCTTTTGAAATATAACCCGGTGCGGTCTTATGCCGGCTATGTAAGATCTGTTTTTAAGAATGAACGATTGATTAACATCCTTGAATTTCCCATTATATCTTTGGGGGCTTCTCCTGAAAAATTGCCCGCATTTTATTCTTTGATGAATTATGCTGTGATAAAATCGGGTACCTGGTATCCGTTGGGAGGAATGTACGAAATTGTTAAAGCCATGCTGAAATTGCTTGATGAATTACATGTTCCTGTTCATCTGGCCAGCGAGGTCGAAAATTATGATGTTATAGGAAACAGGATCAGTGGAATTTATACTCATGGTAAAAATTTTCATGCGAATTACTTTGTTTCATCAGCAGATTATTACCATACTGAAAGACAATTATCAAAAGAAGTCAGGAATTATCCGGAAAAATACTGGACAAAAAAACAACTTACCCCTTCTTCTGTTATTTATTTTCTTGGCATAAACAAAAAACTGGAAAATCTGAACCATCATAATTTGTTTTACGATGCATCGTTGAATGGCCATCTTGCTGACATTTATAAAAACAAAAAGTGGCCTGAAAACCCTGTGTTTTATGTTTGCTGCAGTTCCAGAACCGATCCGGGAACTGCTCCGGAAGGGATGGAAAATTTGATTGTCAATATACCCGTTGCAGCAGGATTGGAAGATACAGGCAAACTAAAAGAACATTATTATGATTTACTGATCGACAGAATGGAAAGAGTTACCCAACAGAATATCAGGGATCATGTTGTATATAAGAGATCCTATGCCAGATCTGATTTCATGACAGATTACCATGCATTTCTCGGAAATGCTTTTGGATTGGCCAACAGCTATTGGCAAACGGGATTTCTAAGACCAAAAATAAAGAATAAGCATTTGATCAATTTATATTATTGCGGACATTTGACCGTCCCCGGTCCGGGGATCCCCTCTTCGTTGATTTCGGGGGAAATAGCAGCAAATGAAATTCACAAAGGCGATCACGGGTAGTAAGCAAAGAGTTTTTGAAAATGCAATTTTGTAAGGTTGGCCCGATTAAGGAGCAAACACATCATGTAATACTTTCAGGGATTTGATTTCATTGATTTCCCCGATATGATCTCTGTAATACAGCAACAACTGGTCCAGTGCCTGTGTCCGCGTTGTACTGTCCATACGCAGCTTTTTTGCATCGGCAAGAGAATAATCCAGCAAATCGTATAAATTCAGATTTCCGGGCAGGGAATACCTTGACAGGTTAAGGTTATTTTTTGGATAGATACCCAGGAATTTGGTGAACTGCATAAGAAAAATAAGATGATAATTTTCTATCCCTTCTTCAATGAAATCAAGCATTTGAATAGCATTATCGAGGTAAATGAACAATTGAATATCAGGTTCTTCTTCCCGGATTACCCGGTTCAATAATTCACTAATGAACAGGGCAACAGAGCTTTTTCTGACATCGAAATGGATGCTTTTCAGCACTGTTGAAGATTTGATCTCTTTTACTTTCTGTAAATTCCGCGATGTTTTTATGTAAGCTATTATATCCAGAATCGAAAGAGGCTGGAACAGATACGGACTGATCTTGCTTTTCTTTTTTCTTACACCATGTACCAGAAAAGATTGTTTTCCGAATTTTTCAGTATAGGTCCGGGTAATTATGCCGGATTCACCGTATTTGACGGAGTGAAGTACTATGCCTTTTGTTCTGAATAACATTAGTGCAGGAATAGCAATTTTGTAATGTGGGACTTTCCGCCGTCTTCAGTTGCCAGAAAAACAAGGTAAACACCGGAAGCAACCCGTCTGCCATCAAAATTAGTACCGTCCCAGATAGCCTGACCGCCAAG
>JASFVU010000041.1:0-10487 GCA_050049665.1 Bacteroidales bacterium
GATGAACTGACTAATCGAATAACTGATGAAATGAAGATTCTGATAAGCTTATGGTTTGGTTCATTTATTCAGTTTACCAATTAATCGATTCATCATCTTTTTCAGACCAGCATCAAAAAAACCGCTTCCGGGATCACTCCCGAAGCGGTTTTTCATTCTTATTTAGCCAGTCTCCCGACTTAACGGGATGAAATTATTCTGATCTCAATAGGCGAACAAAGGATAATCGCTCATCATATCATTCACCTTTTTTCTCACAGCACTGATCACCGATTCATTGTCAATATTGGAAAGTACTTCATCGATCAGTTCCACCACTTTACCGATCATATCTTCTTTTACCCCGCGTGTGGTTATGGCTGGAGTGCCAACCCGTATTCCCGAGGTTTGGAAAGGTGAACGGCTGTCGAACGGCACCATGTTCTTATTTACAGTGATATCGGCAAGGACAAGTGTGTTTTCAACCTGTTTGCCTGTAATATCCGGAAATTTTGAACGCAGGTCGATCAGCATGGAATGGTTATCGGTCCCTCCTGAAACAACATGATATCCGTTTGCTATAAAACACTCTGCCATCCTGCTTGCATTGATCTGCACCTGTTTCATATAATCTTTGAATCCATCGGTCAGTGCTTCACCGAATGCTACTGCTTTTGAAGCGATAACATGTTCCAGCGGACCTCCCTGAATGCCCGGGAAAACAGCGGAATCCAATAATTGGGCCATCGTTTTAATGTTCCCTTTGGGAGTCTTTTTTCCCCATGGGTTTTCGAAATCTTCGGCAACAACGATCAGCCCACCCCTTGGTCCGCGAAGTGTTTTATGGGTGGTGGTGGTTACAATATGGCAATGAGGAAAAGGATTATCAAGCAATTCTGTGACGATCAATCCGGCCGGATGTGCCACGTCGGCCATAAGAATTGCCCCGGCCTCATCGGCAATGGCCCTCATCCTGGCATAATCCCAGTCACGCGAATAGGCCGATGCACCGGCAACGATCATTTTAGGCTTTTCTTTTTTTGCCAGGGCTTCCATCATGTCATAATCAATGGTGCCATCGTCTTCCTTTAATTTATATGCCACCGGCCTGTATATGATCCCGGAATAATTGACAAAGGAACCATGAGTAAGATGTCCGCCATGAGAGAGGTCAAGTCCCAGAAACGTATCTCCCGCTTCCATAACTGCCAGCATAACAGCAGCATTGGCCTGAGCACCCGAATGAGGCTGAACATTTGCCCAGGTAGCCCCGAACATTTCTTTCGCACGTTCAATGGCAAGGGTCTCAACCTCATCAACAACCTGACAACCCCCGTAATACCGCTTGCCCGGCAGTCCTTCCGCATATTTATTGGTAAGCCATGACCCCATGGCCTCCATAACCTGATCGCTTACAAAATTCTCCGAAGCAATTAACTCAATGCCATGCAATTGCCGTTTATGTTCTTTCTCAATTAAATTGAAAACCGTATCATCCCTTTTCATTGATCCGTAACTGATTTTTTGTTAAGTGCGACAAAGATACTTTTTCTGCCCCATCATTTCAAATGAAACTTTTTCTATGTTTTCAATTAGTTAATAACTTTCTTAACAAAGAAATATATACTTTTAAAAATCAGGAATTTAACTCTTTTTGCTCAAAAAATAACAGCAAAACAAATGTTTTCAACAGGTTTTTTTTATAACTTGACCTTAAACCAAAAACTATATTAAGATGACTGCCAAAACTCAACAGGAATCCAGACCTACTTTTCTGACTGTTATTTGCATAATAAGTTTCATAGGACTTGGTATTACAGTAATCAATAATCTGGCCTCACTTGCTTTCGGTGCTTTCAGCGGTTCTTTGTATAGCCTTATACAAGGCTCTTTTGAACAGGCATTAAATGATATTGATGCGACGGACCCTGCCGCTTCGGCTTTTGTTGAACAGATATTTGATTCCATATTAAAATTGTTCGAGGTGATGCCTTTACTGGCAGGAATAAGCCTCATTCTCACCGTTACAGCCCTGGTTGGCGTAATATTCATGTGGAACCTGAAAAAAACAGGATTTTATCTTTTTACCGGTGCAAAAGTGATCATGATCTTCATTCCCATGATCCTTATCGGTATGAACTTCATGTCTGCCATGATGGCTATAGGAACATTATTTGTGGCGGCTGTTTTTATTACATTATATGCCTTGAATCTTAAAGCAATGAAGTAATGTTTAACCATATTTAGTACTAACCCAAATTTAATACTTATGGAAAATATCATTTATTTAGTAATTGCAATCCTGGTTATCATCTCTTTCTGGAAAATATTCACAAAAGCTGGTAAACCGGGCTGGGCCTCGATAATTCCAATTTACAATGTGATTGTTTTTCTTGAGATAATCGGCAAACCCTGGTGGTGGTTATTGCTTTATTTAATTCCCGGGGTAAATATTGTCTTTGGCATCTGGGCTTTGAATCTGCTTTCCAAAAGTTTTGGAAAAGGAGTAGGATTTACAATTGGCCTGATCCTTTTAAATGTCATTTTTATCATGATACTTGGCCTTGGTGGTGCTGCTTATAAGGGCCCTGCCGGAAAATAAATACCACTGATTATACTGAAGAGCACCGGTCATCAAAATCGGTGTTTCTTCTTATTAAAATATAGTGAAAATGGAAGTAGTTAATCCTCCTGAAACAAAAAAAACCAGTCTGCCCAATGCAAGTTCTACCCTGGTGCTGGGTATTCTTTCGCTGGTACTCGGATGCGGATTCGGATTGATATTAGGAATCATCGGACTTGTCATTTCAAAGGAAGGAAAGCAGCTTTACGAGGAAAATCCGGATGCCTTTACGGGTTACAGCAACCTGAATGCCGGTCGCATACTGTGCATTATCGGCATTGTACTGAGTGGAATTGCTTTCCTTGTATTCCTGTTGTGGATGATGGGAATAGCGACCCTTGTCGGAGCTTTTGCCGGTATGGAAGCCTGGTAAACGTGTATTGAATGATCGAATGGTTAGAAAATCATCCATTCCCCTGTTTTTACAAATGCCTGTTTGGGATTGAATGCCCTACCTGTGGCTTTCAGCGGGCACTTATTTTGTTGCTCAAAGGGGAACTGACGGAGAGTATTGTTCAGTATCCTCCGCTGATCCCGACCATCTTACTGATCTTCCTGTCGGTTGTTCAGCTGATCTTTAACCGGCCAGGCTGGTTATTCATTAAACGGTTTGCGTTATTCGATCTTGCGCTCATTCTGGTCAGTTATTTTTTTAGGATAATTTTCTGAACGGTCAGCCTTCCGGTTATTCCGATGAAATATCAAGCAACCACTTTCTGTATACCGAGAACAGTTTTGATTTGGAAAGAAAACCCTTGTATTCTCCGTTCCTGATAACCGGAAGGTTCCATGATCCGGTTTCCTCGAATTTCCGCATTACGGAATCCATTGATTCATCGGGAGAAACATGTGCAGGAGGCAGGATCATCAGATCACGTACATAAGTAGTACTGTACAGGTCGGTATTGAAAATGATATGCCTGATATCGTCGAGCAATACAATCCCAACCAGCATCTTATTGCTGATGACCGGAAAAATATTTCTTTTTGATTTCGATATCGCGTACGACAGTTTACCGAGATTGTCTTCCGGCCTGACCGTAATAAAATCGGTTTCTATCACTTTCCCCATATCAATGAGTGTCAGAACCGCCTGATCTTTGTGATGGGTCAGCAGTTCTCCCCTCTGGGCAAGCCTGACAGTATAAATGGAATGGGGCTCAAAATACATGATTGTAATAAAAGCGATCGTTGATGTCAGTATAAGCGGCAGCAGCAATCCATACCCGCCCGTGATCTCGGCAATAAGAAAGATAGCGGTTAGCGGTGCATGCATTACCCCTGCCATCATACCTGCCATGCCGACAAGGGCAAAATTACGTTCCGATACATTCGTTGTTCCGAATAAATTGATAATTCTGGCACTGAAATAACCGGCAATCCCTCCCATAAATAAAGTCGGGGCAAAAATCCCTCCTACACCTCCGGCTCCGTTGGTTATTGAAGTTGCCGCCACTTTAAACAGCAAAATAAGCAAAAGAAAGATCCCGAACATCCACATGTTACCCTCCAAACCATAAAACAGGCTGTCCCTGGTTATTTCATCCACATTTCCGTTCAGCAATGCGTCAAGGGTATTGTAACCTTCGCCATACAAAGGAGGAAGAAACAGGATGATGATCCCCAGCAATAATCCTCCGATAACGGGTCTTATAAAAGGATTTTTCATTCTTTCAAGGAATGATTCTATGAATAAAGTACCACGGGTAAAGTAAAAAGATACCAGGCCACAGAAAATACCCAGTAAAATATAATAAGGGATCCTTCCCAGAGCAAATTGTTCGCTTAATTCAAATGAAAATATCTCGGCCTTTCCAAGAAAAAAATAGGATACGGTTAATGCAGTAACGGCACTGATAAGGAGTGGTATTATCGACCATAAAGTAAGATCCAGCATCAATACCTCCAGGGCAAAAATAACCGCTGCAATGGGTGCTTTAAAGATCCCGGCAATAGCACCGGCGGCCCCGCAACCTATCAGAATGATGGTTGTCCTGTAGTTCATACGAAAGATCCTTCCCAGGGAAGAACCCATTGATGATCCGGTAAGCACAATGGGAGCTTCAAGTCCGACCGACCCTCCAAAGCCAACAGTAAGAATACCTGCAATAAAAGATGAATAATTATTGTGAGGACGGATCTTTCCGTTTTGTTTTGAGATAGCAAACAATATCCTGCTTATCCCGTGTCCTATCTTATCTTTAACCGCAAAACGCACGAACAAAACGGTTAATACAATACCGGCGAGCGGAAAAAACAAATAAAGAAAATTCATTCTTTCACCCGGGAAACTATGCAGGAGTGACTCATGAATATAGTGAACCGTATTTTTCAGTAATACCGCCGCCAGTCCGCTGATGATACCTATACAAAAGCTCAGGATATATACAAACTGGCGATGACCAAGGTGCTTATCACGCCAGATTAAAAATCTGCCAAGAAGTTTCGATCCAACCATTATCTCATCCTCTTTATTCTTCTGAAAAGTCCTTCAGTAGACTTCTGTAGCTTGAAAATAATTTTGCCCGGGATATGAACCCGAGGTATTTCCCGTGATCAAGTACCACAATATTATACCTTCCGCTGGCCTGGAATTTCATTGCCACTTCTTCCACCGTATCGGTCGATAGAATAACATATTCGGGCATAAACATCAGATCCCTGACGTATATTTTATTGTAAAGTTCACTGTCAAAAATTATATGTCTGATATCATCAAGCTTAATAATGCCCCTGAATGTACCATCGTTCTCAACAACAGGAAATATATTTCGGTGGGCAAATTTAATCGTTTCTATTAATTGGCCCATCGTTGCGGAAGGCTTTAGTACATTAAAATCTTTTTCAATCAGTTCATTGATCCGAAGCATCATCAAAACAGCCTTGTCTTTATGGTGGGTGATCAATTCGCCGCGTTTTGCAAGCTGCATGGTATAGACCGAATTAGACACAAATATTTTTGTTGTGGCATAAGAGAGGGTAGCAACGATCATTAGTGGCATAAACAACTGGTAACCCCCGGTAATTTCCGCGATCAGAAAGATAGCCGTAAGGGGTGCATGGATAACGGCGGCTATCATTCCGGCCATTCCAACCAGGGCAAAGTTTGCCGGATTCACTTCAATTCCGGCAACTCCCAGTAACTGGGAATAAAAGAGTCCGGCGATCGCCCCGGTAAACAATGTGGGAGCAAAAATTCCGCCTACCCCCCCGCTTCCGAAAGTCAGCGAGGTGGCGACTACCTTAAACAGCAGAACGATCAGAAAAACAAACAAAGTATGATAAATGCTTCCCCTTAAAGAAGAATACAGTGTATTTTCATAAAGAAGACTGTACTGGCCTTTCAGGCTTGCATTAATTACTTCATAACCTTCTCCGAACAGGGAAGGAATAAAGAAGATCAGTATCCCCAGCAGCGTTCCGCCAATAAAAAGCCTGGTAAAAACATTGGGTATCTTTTCAAATATTTCCGTGACAAAGTTGTAGACTTTAGCAAAGTAAGCTGCTACAACACCTGTAAACAAAGCAAAAACCAGGTACCAGATTAGCTGGTTCAACTGAAATTTTTCTGTAACCGAAAAAGAATACAATACCGCCTGTCCCAGAAAATAATAGGAAGTCAGTGTAGCTGTGGCCGAAGCGATCAGTAAAGGGACAACGGCCGCCATGGTCAGGTCAAGCATGATCACTTCAAGAGCAAAAACCACAGCGGCGATCGGGGATTTAAAAATAGCTGCCATGGCCCCTGCACAGGCACAACCTAATAACAATACGATCTGTTTATAACTCAGATTCAGCACTTTTCCAAAGCCGGATCCTATCGCCGCCCCGGTCGCTACAGTGGGTCCCTCCAACCCCACCGAACCACCGAACCCGACCGTTAATGCACTTGTGATTATGGAGGAATACAGGTTGTGGTTGTTCATTTTACCGGAATTCTTTGATATGGCAAACAAAACCCCGGGGATGCCATGACGAACCGGTCTCCGGTTAATGTATTTAATGAAAAGAACCGTAAGCAACAATCCGATAATCGGAAACAGAATGTACAGAAGCCCGTTCTGATGAGAGGCAAATTGATTGATGTAGTTCTCTATTATACGCACCAGATTCTTAATGATCACAGCCGCAAAACCTGCCAATATACCTATTATCACACTCAGTGCCAGGATCAACTGCCTGTCGGTAATATTTTTATTGCGCCATACTGTAAAGCGCGTCAACAGAGGTTTCATAAATGCCGGCTCCTTTTATTGCCTGATTAATTCCTTCAATCCAGCTTGTATTATGTTATTGATTACATGAATTTACCATCCCTTTTGAATTTCCGGACAAATAACAAATATAATGCATCATACTGGTCTGACCGGTAAAATGATAGCAGTTTTCTAAACTAACCCGTTCGGAGAAAAGAATTCATATAAACGAACATTTCTTATTCACAATCTTACTGATCCTGATCACAAAAAGGGTATCTTGTGAATTATTCGGGCGAACTGCTTAAGTTTGTCATGTAAAACCGGAAGATGGCTATGTATTTCTGTTGCTCTTCACTGAAATAAAAAGCCATTTGATCCGTTTTGCATATGTTTAAAAAAGTACTGCATGCATCGTTTGATCGTTTATATCCTGCTTACTGTTTTCTCTGTTTGTTTCACTTATGCCCAGCCCGAAGTTCAGCCTCCTGAACTGGTAAGGGTTACCGTTGATACTGAAACCGGTGAAATTCACATTTACTGGACAGAATCACCTACTCCGGGTATTGTATATTATGAAGTCTGTGAATGGCGGGTTACGGGTACCGGCGGATCTCAGGCAGCTGATCCGATCGCACAAACCAGTGAACTGGAATACAGTTATTACAATCCGGATGTAAACGTTAAATCTCTTGGGTTTTGTATCAAAGCCTATACTGCCACCGATGACAGTCCCTTGTCCTCTATTGACAGCACCATATTCTTAACCGTTGATTACGATTCCTGTTCGGCAACAGCAAACCTCAGATGGAATGATTATAACGCCTGGCGTGGTGAAATTGCCGGCTACAGGGTCTGCAATTATACGGATGAAGGAACTGTGGAGGTCCTTGAAACTCTTGCGGAGGGAGTGAATGAAACTACCATAACAAACCTTGAGGCTAATGGTTATTATCGTTTTTTTATTATCGCTGAACGGGACAATGCAGAACAACATACTTCCCGTTCGAACAGGGTAGACGAAAATACATTCCATGCCGTGTATCCCGAATACATACATGCCGATTTCGGCACGGTAGACGAAAATAATCATCCCCGCGTAAGATTTACCATCGATCCTGCTTCCGAACTTCAGACCTATACGCTTGTACGATCATCGCCTTTGACAGAAGGCCCATACGACTCCATAGTTACATTTACTACCAGGGAAAAAGTGATCGAATATACCGATGATGCGGCAGATGCTTCCCAAAGTCCTTATTATTATATGCTGCAGGCAGTAAATTATTGCGATCAGCTAATTGACTTGTCGGGTAATGCCGCAGGTACTATCCTGCTAAATGCCGAACTCGAGGGGACAACCGTTAATCTTAGCTGGAACGATTATTATTACTGGCCGGGAGATGTGGAAGCCTATTCTGTTGAGCAAAGGTATCCGGGTGAAACAGGGTTCAGTGTCATTGCACAGGCAGGGAACCGGTATTCGGTATCTTTTGACAACAGGATCAATCAGAATCTGGGAAATGAAGTCTGTTACCGGATCACTGCCCTGGAAGGTCCCGGCAATCCCATTCAGTCTGTCCCTGCTTCAAGCAGTTCCAATATTGCCTGTGTTTATTTTGCCATTAATATAGAATTCGGCTTTGATGCCTTTGTTCCGGGTTCGGCTGATAACGGTACGTTCGGACCATCCAGAATGGATTTCATCCCGAAAAGTTTTGACTTTAAAATATTCAATCGATGGGGGAACCTTGTTTTTCATTCAACAGACCCTTATAATCACAGGTGGGACGGTACTTATAAAGGAGGAGGCTTGGTACCACAGGGCGTATACCGTTACCAGCTTGAATACGATGATGAAAACGGAACACCAAAAGTTTTGCATGGAAATGTAACTGTTGTAAGACAGTAAGCTTCACCCGTAAAGCCGGTTTATTTTATTCCAAAATAGTTAACTTTGTTGTAAGGTATTTATGCAAATCCTAATTGTTATTTAATGAGCATGACTCTTACAGCCGAAGAGATTGAAGTAAAAAGGGAATTCAATCAATTGCTGGCCGATTGCATCCGGTGCGATAAAAAAGGTGACAAGACACTGCTTAAGAAAGCCTTTAAAGTTGCCTTCGATGCTCACAAAGGAATGCGCAGGAAATCGGGTGAGTTCTATATTTTACATCCCATTGCCGTTGCCAGGATAGTCAACCAGGAAATAGGTCTGGGAGTAAAGTCGATGATTTGTGCCCTGTTGCATGATGTGGTAGAGGACACAGACTATACCATTGAAGAAATAGAAAGTATTTTCGGACCAAAGATCGCTTCTATTATTGACGGTCTTACGAAAATATCCGGGGTTTTCGATACCAATACAACACAGCAGGCAGAAAACTTCAGAAGAATATTGCTGACACTGGCTGATGATGTTCGGGTGATCCTGATCAAAATAGCGGACAGGCTCCATAATATGAGAACGCTGGATAGCCTGCCTGTTCACAAACAAATGAAGATATCGAGCGAGACCATTTACCTGTTTGCCCCTCTTGCTCACAGGCTCGGCCTTTACCCGATAAAAACAGAACTGGAAGACCTGAGTCTTAAATACAGTTATCCCAAAATTTACAATGAACTTGGTGAAAAACTTAAGAAAAACGAACCGTTTTTACAGGAATTTCTTAAGGAATTTCGTAAACCGATTGAAGAAAAGCTGAAGGAACATGGGTTGAATTTTGAGATTACCGCACGCCAGAAAAGCATCTATTCCATCTGGCAAAAGATGCAGAAGAAAAATATTCCTTTCGAGGAAATATATGATCTGATGGCCATCCGGATTATTTTCACTCCCCAGTCAAAAATTCCTGAAAAAACACAGTGCTGGAATATCTATTCGCTGATCACCGATATTTATATGCCCAAACCCGAGCGGATCAGGGATTGGGTGAGCACACCCAAAGCAAACGGATATGAAGCTCTTCATGCGACGGTTATGGGACCAAAAGGTCACTGGGTGGAAGTACAGATCAGATCGACCCGGATGGATGAGATCGCCGAAAAAGGATTTGCAGCTCACTGGAAATACAAAGAAGGCAACTCTTCCTATGAAACGGAACTGGACAAATGGATCAAAAGGCTTACAGACCTTCTGGAAGATCCGAATTCAGATGCCCTGGAATTTTTAGACGACCTGAAATTAAATCTTTTTACCTCCGAGATATTTATTTTCACACCAAAAGGTGACATAAAAACGCTGCCGACCAATGCAATAGCCCTTGATTTTGCTTATGAAGTTCATTCCCAGATAGGACACAGTGCCATCGGCGCGAAGGTAAATCATAAACTCGTTCCTTTGAATTATGTCCTTAAAAGCGGCGATCAGGTCGAGATTATCACCTCTGATAAATCCCAGCCTCGTATCGAATGGCTGCAGAAAGTGATCACGGCTAAAGCCAAGTCAGCCATAAAAGCCTACCTGAAATCGGAAACAAAGAACCGGATTGAAAAAGGGAAAAGCATACTTGAACAAAAACTCCAGGAACTTAAGCTAAAACCCAGTAACCGTATTTTCAGAAAGCTTATCCCAAATTATCAGGTTACTTCCAAAGATGAATTATACAGCAAAATAGGGATCGGCATTATTAACCTTGATGACCTGAAACAACTGCTTAAAAAGAACACGAAAAACAAATGGATCCGGG
>JASFVU010000464.1:0-3346 GCA_050049665.1 Bacteroidales bacterium
TTCTCCCGGTAAAACAGCATCCTGTCCGGAAGTCCCGCTTTTGCCATCGCAACGGAAAAAGCATCTGACAACTGTTCGTGATTTTTCGGTGTACAACTGTAATTTGAGCCAAATTCAGTCTGGTAAAGCTTCCTGACACCGGGAAAATGCCGGTCCAGTTTATCGTAATAATACTCTCTCTGGCCCTCCCGCTGGGTCATGCCCATCCAGCCCAGTACATACTGTGCTCCGTGGTCTTTAGAGAGTTCCACGATCTTCCTGATATTGTCTTCTTTGTCCGTAATAAAAGGCAGTACGGGCGTTAATACAACTCCTGTATACAGCCCCATATCAGACAACATTTTCATTGCCTTAAGCCTTTCCGATGTGGGAGGGGCAGCAGGTTCCGTGATCCGGGATAATTCATCCCGGCAGGCGGTTATGGTAAATGATACGGCCGCATAGACCTTTGCGATGTCCTTAAGCAGATCCGTGTCACGGACAACAAGATTGCTCTTGGTCAGTATGTGAACCGGAAAACGGTTGTCTGCTATGATCTTTAAGGCCGAACGGGTAAGCTGTTCCTCTTTTTCAACAGGCATATACGGATCGTTCATGGATCCGGTGCCGATCGTCCCTTTTTGTTTTTTTCTTCTTAACGCCTGGCCAAGCAATTCCAAAGCGTTTTTTTTGACCTGAATATGAGCAAAATCCTCAATTCCATAGACCTTGCTCCGTGAATCACAGTAAATACACTGATGCTGACAACCCCTGTAAAGGTTCATATTGTAAGTTATTCCGAAATACGGGTCGGGTGCACCACCTGGTTTGGAAAGGATCGTTTTTGTCGTGATGTATTCAGGCATAGCTTGTCAGTATTCTCTTTCGAAATTAGGGAATTAAACTGACAACCCTGTGTCGTATGGCATCGGGATCAGTAGGAAGATTCCGAAAGCACATTTTTTAAATGAGCCTCCTTCTGCTTGTGTCTTTCCACAGCAAGGTTTACCAGTCGGTCAATGAGTTCAGGGTAAGTTATACCGGACAATTCAAGAAGCCTGGGGTACATGCTGATCTTGGTGAAACCGGGCAGGGTATTGATCTCATTCAGGATAACCTCTCCCGAAGGCTTCAGAAACATGTCCACCCTCGCCATTCCCGAACAGCCCAGAGTCCTGAATGCCTGTTTTGCGGTCGACCGGACTTTTTCCGCCAGGTCATTACCGATCTTTGCCGGCATGTCAAGCCGGGCTCCCTCGGAATCAATGTATTTGGCCTCATAGGAATAGAATGCATGTTTTGGAATGATCTCGCCGGGTACCGAAGCGATCAGCTCATCGTTCCCCAGGATCGAGCATTCGATCTCCCTTCCTTCAATGGCCTCTTCAATAAGAACCTTGCTGTCGAACCTCAGTGCCTTACCAACCGAACCGATCAGTTCTTTGTCATTTTGTGCCTTGTACACCCCGACTGAAGATCCGGAGCATACAGGTTTTACAAATGCAGGGTACTGAAACCGATCTTTTATCTCCTCAACGATCCGGTTCGTATCACTATTCCCGTCAGCCACAAGATAGCGGGCAACGGGAATACCTGCCTGCATCAGCAGCTTTTTTGCGATCAGCTTATCCATTCCAACCGATGAACCCAAAACATCCGCGCCGACACATGGCGTGTTCAGCATGGAACAAAAGCCCTGCAAAGAACCATCCTCTCCGAAAGTCCCGTGCATAATGGGGAAAATGACATCCAGTTTCCCCAGGTCTTTTCCGTCATGAAACCCGATGATCCTGTTTGAATTCTCATCAGGGATCAGGGCCACCCGCTGTTCAGGCTTAACATTCAGACTGATATTTTCAGGGTCATCTTCGTGAAACAGGTAATCGCTTTCATTGGCCAGGAACCAGTTTCCCAGTTTATCTATAGCCAGTAAATAAAGATTGAATTTTTCACGGTTAACCGCATTCGCAATGGATCTTGCCGATTGAAGCGATACTTCATGTTCCCCGGAACGACCACCGAACAAAAGACCGAGATTCAATTTCATTTGTGCCGTTTTAGTTAAAGATTCATACAAATTAATGAAAAATACAGGTGACCTGAACGATCCGAAAAGGAATGATTTAAACAATTTGGCTATTGGCTGTTAGCTGCTGGCAGTTGGCGGTTCACATCACTGAAATGTATCACTTAAATTTTTGGAAACATATTCTATGTCCATGTCTGATTCCGCCATTCCAAGGGCCTCAAGTACGTGTTCAGTAGTTGAGCAGTAAGTATAGTTCCTGTTGGAAATTTTCTTGCTGAAAAGTTGGGCAACAACGATTGATAAGGGCTTGTCAACCCAGAATACAACTTTAACATTTTTCCTTCTTACTTTTTTCCTGTTTATATTCTTCCGGATCTTTGTCATCCTTTCAAGCGTGGTGTCAAGCTCTTCAAGCATATCTTCAAAATAAATGGATCTGAAATCGATCAATACCTTATTGATACTTCTCATAACAGGAAATTCCATAATAAACTCCATGTACTCCAAATAATCCTCTACAGAAAATACACCTGTAAATTTTTGCACGAGCAACTTTTCTTTTACAAATATCTGATACCTGGTTTCCATCATTGTCAAGTCAATAACTCACCCATCAGCTGAACCAGACAAATGAACCTGCAAGACGATTCATTTTGTATGTTTCAATGACTATCCTGCAAACAGGAAAAATAATCAATCCATGTGTTCCGTTCAGAATAAGCAATTCCTGCTGTATTAAATATACAAAATTTTCGTGATCTCCCCATGAGGATTACAAACATGAATACCAGTTAAAATGATCTGTTAGCACAAAGGACTTTAATATTACCGCGGGCTGTTACACAGCCGGTTCCGGATCATCGGTTCAAAATTATTTTCTGTTTCCAACATTATAACCTGTTCTCTGTTATCTTTTAAAAGGACGGCAATGAGAACCATAAAAAATATCCACAAAGCAGTTGACGCCCCTATCGATGATCTGATCACCTGGCGGGCCATGCCTACTCACAGCATTGATCACATAGATCCTTTCCTGTTCCTGAACCATCATGGTCCCCAGGACTATCCGGAAAACAACCATGGCTTGCCGTTCGGGCCTCATCCGCACCGCGGTTTTGAGACCCTGACATTTATTTTTGAAGGCGACCTGGTACACTGGGACTCCGGGGGAGGAAAAAGCGTCATCAAAGAAGGTGGTATTCAATGGATGACCGCAGGCCGGGGACTGGTGCATGCCGAAGTTTCCTCCGACGAATTCAAAAGACGAGGAGGAAGGGTGGAAATCATCCAGCTATGGTTTAACCTTCCGGCAAAATACAAAATGACCGACCCGAAATA
>JASFVU010000042.1:0-10482 GCA_050049665.1 Bacteroidales bacterium
GCTTATTTTACTCTGAAAGCAGGTGCCGAGATGACCTGCCAGGAAGTGCGGTTTGTTCCTGTACGATTCAAGGATTCATATGGCCCTGTAGGTGCCTGGTTCCTGCTGTTCAAATCAAAAGCCACCAATGCCAAAGGGGAAGATTACATGGTTACCAGGGCGGCTGAGTTGGAAAAATGGGCTCCATACGGCACAGCCAAACCGACCCCCGCAAACCTGAGAAATTACCTGATGCTGCTTGAACTGGAAGAAGGGAACGGGCCGATCTATATGCGTACCGATGAGGCCATCAAAGAACTGGTGGCCAATATACCCGATGAAAAAGAGGCAAAAAGAAAGCTCAGGGAACTGGAATCCGAAGCCTGGGAAGACTTTCTGGATATGACAGTAAGCCAGGCATTAAACTGGGCTGCACACAACATCATGCCGGAAGAAACACCATCCGAAATAGCAGCCTGCGAACCTTATTTTATCAGCTCACATTCCGGGGCATCCGGGGCCTGGATCAGCGGTCCGAAAGACCTGGCCCCTGACGATTATTTCTGGGGTTATGGTAATATGACTACCGTAAAAGGATTGTTCGCAGCAGGAGATGCATCCGGAGCATCGTCACACAAATTCTCCTCGGGATCTTTCACTGAAGGAAGAATAGCTGCTAAATCGGCTCTTGCATTTTGTGCCGACTATGCAGGGGAGGTGACAATACCGGAAGATAAAATACGGGAATTGAAGGAGCATGTGCTTCGGCCGCTGGCGACTTTTGCAGAACATAAAGACTATGCCAATGATGAGAATGTAAATCCGAATTTCATAAAGCCAAAGATGTTCATGTTCCGGCTGCAGAAGATCATGGATGAATATGCCGGAGGAGCGTCTGTCGGATTTAAGACATCAAAAGCATTGCTTGATAAAGGACTGGAATTTTTACAATACATGAAAGAAGATACTGAAAAACTGGCGGCATCCGATCTGAACGAACTGATGAGGTGCTGGGAGAATATCCACCGCCTGTGGCAGGCTGAATCACATATACGGTCCATGCTTTTCAGGGAAGAAACCCGCTGGCCGGGATACTATTTCCGTACAGACTTTCCCGGGATAAAAGACGACTGGAAATGCTTTGCCAATTGCAGGTGGAACCCTGAAACAGGAGAGTGGGAAAACATGAAAAGAGAGATCAAAGAATTAACATAAATAATTTGAAAAATGCTTTGTGCCTTTGCGGTATAGCTGTTACACAAAGTTTCGCAAAGAAGCACGGAGATTCACAAAGCAGATCATGATTGAAAATGATATTTCAAATACAATAATAGGTAGTGCAATCGATGTTCATAAGCAGTTTGGCCCTGGGTTACTGGAATCAGCATACCAGGAATGCCTACAATATGACCTTCTGAAGAAAAAGCTATTTGTCGAAAAAGAAAAACCAATGCCCATAATTTATAAAGAAGTTAAACTTGATCATGGTTACCGCATTGATTTGTTGGTTGAACAGAAAGTAGTTGTTGAAATAAAAACTGTTGAAGCATTAACTGATGTACATACAGCTCAGGTTTTAACTTACTTAAAATTGGGAAATTATAAATTAGGTTTGCTTATTAATTTTTATGTATCCATGCTCAAACATGGAATCAGACGAATAATTAATACCTAACAACTCTGTGTAACTTTGTGTCTGCTTTGTGTGCCTTTGTGGTATAGCTTTCTCAAAGTTTTGCAAAGAAGCCTGGAGATATGGTGGAAGATATTTTGAAAAACAGTGAAAGAACAGGAACAAAATAAAAAACCGTTACTGGTAGTTGGAGGCGGAATAAGCGGAATAACCGCAGCGGTGGAGATTGCCGAGGTGGGAATGGAAGTCATTCTCATCGAGAAAGATGCTTATCTGGGAGGGAATGTGGTAAAAATGAATAACTATTTTCCAAAACTCTGTCCGCCTGCCTGCGGACTGGAGATCAATTTCCGGAGAATCAGGCAGAATCAGAGAATAGATGTTCGGGTTTCTACGGAATTTGTCGATCTGTCGGGTGAACAGGGAAATTACAAAGCAACCCTGAAAACCGCTCCACAATACATAAAAGATACCTGCACGGCTTGTGGAAAATGTATCGACGTATGTCCTGAGGCAAGGCCGGATGCTTTCAATTACGGATTTACAGGAACAAAGGCGGTTTATCTGCCCCATATTATGGCTTTCCCATTGAAGTATTCCATAGATGAAGACTATTGTAAGAAAGAAAGCTGTAACCGGTGTGTAAAGGTTTGTGAATACGATGCCATTGATTTATCGGCCCGTGAAGAAGTCAGGGAAGTTGAAGTGAGTTTGGTGATCCTGTCAACGGGATGGAAGAATTACGATGCCGGCTTACTTGACAATCTTCACTACAAAGAATACAGGAATATTGTTACCAATGTGGAATTCGAACGGTTACTCTCACCTGACGGACCCGGAAAAGGAAGACTTTTAAGGCCATCTGATGAAAAAGAGCCGGCTACCATCGTATTTGTTCAATGTGCAGGGTCGCGGGATGAAAACCACTTGCCTTACTGTTCGGCTGTTTGCTGTTCTGCTTCTCTGAAGCATGCCCTGACCATCCGGGAAATGTATCCCGACAGCAGTATCAGGATCTTTTACATTGACCTGCGTGTTTCAGGAAGGAATGAGGATTTTCTGGCCAGAGTGGAACAGGACCGGAACATCGAGCTGATAAAAGGGAAAGTGGCAAAGATCGAAGAACTATCCGATAGCGGGAACCTGATAGTTGAGGCTGAAAATACAGTTACAGGTCAAAAGGTTCGTGCTGAAGCTGATATGGTGGTCCTTGCTACAGGAATAGTCCCGAATGAACTTTCGGTTGATCTGCGGAAGAATATACACGGCTTTTTCTCCGGTGAACAGGAGAGAGGATTGTATATAGCGGGATGCGGAAAGAAACCTATGGATGTTTCCTCATCGGTAAAAGATGCTACTGCAGCAGCATTGAAAGCGATTCAGCTAAAACCATAAAATGAGCAGGAGTGGATAAGAAGATTGGCATATATATTTGTTCGGGCTGCGGGATCGGCAGTTGTTTCGATGTTGAAAAGCTTCATAAGGAACCATCCGGAGAGATCGCTGTTTGTAGAACACACAAAGCCTTATGCTCTGTTGAGGGGTATGACATTATCAGGAAGGATATTGAGAAAGAAAAACTATCCGGGATTGTCATTGCAGCATGTTCACTGCGTGAAAAGACAGATGTATTCGGGTTCCGGGATAATATACAGCTCGAACGGGTTAACATCCGGGAAATGGTAGCCTGGATAGGAGAGACGGATAATGAAGATACACTCATGGCAGCGGAAGATTACCTGAACATGGGCATAACAAAATTGCAGACTACTTCTGTTCCGTCGCCTTACATCGCAGAAGGGATAAGCAATGAAATACTGGTTGTCGGAGGAGGTATTACAGGCATCACCGCAGCCATTGAAGGAGCAAAAGCAGGTTACCCCGTACACCTTGTTGAAAAGGAAGAGATTCTGGGTGGCTGGAGCAGAAAACTTCACAAACAAATTCCTGCCATAGCACCTTACGATCAGTTGGCCGAACCGGTTGTTTCAGATAAGATAGCTTTGGCTGAGAATTCGGAGAACATAAACATACACCTTTCCTCTACTATCCAGAAGATTGATGGTCAGCCGGGAAGGTTTGAAGTAACTCTCCTTAACGGAGATGAGAAAAAACTGGTAGTCGGTTCGGTAGTAGCTTCCATGGGTTGGAAACCATATGATGCAGGTTCTCTGTCTCATCTTGGGTATGGTACCGGCAACAACGTATTTACCAACCTTGAATTTGAATCACTGATAAAAGACAATCCCGAACAGCAGTTGCCGGAAAGTATTTTGTTCATTCAATGTGCGGGATCTCGTGACAAGAACCACCTTCCGTACTGTTCTTCCTATTGTTGCGGCACTACCCTGAAGCAGGCCAGATACATTCGTGAGATCAATCCGGAGGCCTCTGTCTATATCGTATACAAAGACATACGAACTCCCGGATTATACGAAGAATTCTACAGGGAGGTACAGAAAGACGATCAGGTATTTTTTACAAAAGGGGAGGTTGAAAAAGTTGAATCTGTCAATAACAAGCTGAATGTTACTGTTATAAATACCCTGATTGGCGAAGACATTTGCATCTCGGCCGAGATGATCGTTCTGGCTACGGGAATGACACCCGCTGCTACTTCCGGTCTGAATTTGTCATACAGACTCGGAAAGGGCCTCCCTGAACTGAAATATGAATTTTCAGATTCTCACTTTATCTGTTTTCCTTATGAAACCAGACGAACAGGTATTTACGCAGCAGGTGCGCTGAGAGCCCCAATGGATATCGCATCCTGCATGGAAGATGCACAAGGTGCTATGCTGAAGGCCATTCAATGTATTGAAGCAACGAAAAGGGGAGAGGCTCTGCACCCGCGTTCCGGAGACAGAACATACCCCGATCTGTTCATGGACAGGTGTACCGATTGCAAACGCTGTACGGAGGAATGCCCGTTCGGCATGTATGATGAAACGGAAAAAGGAACTCCTCTGCCAAATCCGGGTCGATGCAGGAGATGCGGAATATGCCTTGGGTCCTGCCCCGAACGGGTGATCAGTTTTGCCGACTATTCCATCAATTCCGTTTCTGCCATGATCAAGTCGGTGAGTATGCCCGATGAATTTGATGAAAAACCCAGGGTATTGGCTTTTGTTTGCGAGAACGATGCTTTACCCGCCTTTGAAATGGCAGCAAGAAAAGGGCTAACATGGAGTCCGTACCTTCGCATCATTCCCGTCAGGTGCCTGGGTTCGGTGAATAAGGTCTGGATATCCGATGCTTTATCCTGCGGGTATGACGGAATTTTGCAGATTGGATGCAAACCAGGTGATGATTATCAGTGCCATTACATTCATGGCAGTGAACTAACTCAAAAAAGAGGGGAGAACGTTCAGGAAACTCTGCAAACCATGATGCTTGAACCGGAACGGTTAAAAACCGTATTTGTCGAGATCACCGATTATAATAAAATTCCCCAGATCATAGAGGAGTACATGGAGGAGATCGGATCAATCGGGCCGAATCCATTTAAGAACATGTAGTTTTTTAATGAAGAGTGAAAAATGGTTACTCAATATTCATTAAATTAATAATTATCGATGATTAAGGTTACTCCCGACATACAATTTAAAAAGGAACTGAGACGAATAAGTAAAGCCCCTCTGAATGAGTGTATTCAGTGTGGCACCTGTTCTGTTGTATGTTCCCTGGCACCCGATGAACGGCCCTTTCCCAGGAAAGAAATGATCTGGGCTGGATGGGGGCTAAAAGAAAAGCTGATCGGGAATGCAGATGTATGGCTTTGCCACCAGTGCGGTGATTGCAGCCTGTATTGTCCGCGCGGAGTGAGACCCGCCGATGTACTTTCTGCTGTCAGACAATTAACTTACAGGCAATATGCACGTCCGAAATTTTTAGGACATATGGTGAGTGACCCGAAGTGGCTTCCTCTTGCCCTGCTGATCCCCGTAGTTGTTATTTCAGGTATACTTATGCTTGCGGGTACATTCTCCATTCCCGAAGGACCGGTAAATTATTCAAGGTTCTTTCCTCATGGCTGGCTTAACGCATCGTTCACTTTGATCACCTTTGTTTTTTACGGTATGGCCTTGTCGGGCCTGATCAGGTTTTGGAAGGATATGAAAGGACAGTTTCATGGTATGAAACCGGAAAAAAGTTTTTTCAGAAATTTCAGGGAGTCACTGGCCATTATTCTCAGTCATTCAAGGTTTGGAAGTTGCGGATCTCAGAAATCAAGAAGGATAGCTCATTTTCTGGTTTTTTACGGGTTTGCATTATTGCTTTTTGTCACCTTATATGCGATCGTTGCGACGGTTATACACAAATACCCGCTGGACCTCCTGAACCCATTCAAGATCGCGGGAAATATTGCCGGACTGATGTTAATGACCGGTTTAGGACTGATGATCTTCAACAGGCTTTTTGATAAGAAAAAGTATGGAAGCACATACTCCGACTGGTTGCTGTTGATAGCCCTGTTTCTTCTTACTGTCTCAGGAGCAATTGTGGAAGTCGCCCGTTTTCAAAATTGGGGAAGTGCTTATCACCTGTATTTCTTTCACCTGGTTTGTGTATGGTTTGTAATTATGTACCTGCCATTTACAAAATTCGGGCACATCGTTTACCGTACACTGGCAATGATGTTTGCCGGTTCAATAAACAGGAATTAAAGGGTTTCTTCAGGTTCGGAATGGTTTAAGCTGGCTTTGGAATAAAACAGGTTATAGGAAGCACCAATGCTGATGCGTACCTGGTACATTTCGTAGTCGATGTTGTAGAACTCTTCCTTGAAGATACTCTTAAATCCTACATGGAACTTACTCCAGAAGTAAACCCTGTGGTTCAGGTTATACCGGTACCCGAATAAAATTCCGTAGTCGTACGAATCAAGATCATCGTTAAAGTCGTATCTTGTATGGGCATATCCGGGTAATACGGCATTATCTGTATCTTCCTTATTGTCTGATAAATAACCATCCCGGCCTTCCGTTTCGAATTTTCCTTCAAGTATCCTTGAATAATAGATACCAAAAGGTACCGACCAGTTTTTCCCTGCCCTGAAGGTAGCAACAAGTGGAAATTCAACCTGCCTTAGTTCCACATCTGCTTTTGTATACCCGGTAAAATAGGAAACATCCCTTTCGCCATAAATATTGGTATAATAAAAAGGCTGACTCCGGACTTTGGCTTTTGAGGAAAAAGAAAGAATATGGTAATTCACTTCCAGTGAAAGAAACCACCGGTCGTACAACTGATATTCTCCTCCAAGACCAAGCGTAGGGTTTAACTTTGGTGTTCCACCGGAACCTTCCGGAATATCGGAAAAAGGGAAAGGAATGGCTCCTCCCATATCAATACCCAGACTGGGGTATACCGACCATTCGAAATGTTGCGAAAACCCATAACAGGAAATAAACAGCAACAGGAACGTCATAAAACAGATCTTTTTCATACCTGGTATATTACATGGATACGGATTAAGGCCAATGAATGGCTGTTATTCATAAACAAGCTCAACATCGTCTACGATCAGTGTACTTCCGACTGCCCCTCTGAATTCTCCTCCATCTTTGCTGGAGGATAGTACAACCGATATGTGAGTTGGCTTCAGATCGGACTCGTATACATAGGGAATGATGACCTCGGTTAATTCTTTTACCGTATCTCCCTGTACCAGTTCTGCCTTGGCAACCACCTGAACATCATCGCCATTGATGATCTCCAGGAACGACCACAGATAACACTGATCACTGCCTTCAAGAGTATCGATCGTGAATCCACCAAAGATATCGTTCGGGTCCACCAGCGTACCGTCAACATAATGTTCACCGGGTGTAAATTTATAGTTTAATTTAAGTGCCACAGGCCTGAAGGTAAAAGGTATTCCGAAGTCGGTGGCCTGTGAAGGATCGGTCGGGTTGTTGATAGCACCCTGTATGTCGAATTTGCCGGTAAATATGGTACCCGAGGTAACCGGTACGGAAGAGGTTTCTCCCGTTGTGATCTGAACCAGGGTATTCTCTCCGTCGGTAATTGGTTGAGTCCCGTATTCGCCGTAAATGCTGGTACCCATATTAGCAGTTGACCAGACAGTGGAACGGGCGGATAGACCCGGCTCCAGATAGTGGCCTCCGTTCATTCCTACCGTGTCATACCAGTCTTCAAAACCGGCATTTGGCAATTGCATATCCCGAATGGTAAACGACCAGGTTACCTGGTCCCCGTTTTCCGCAGTTACCACATATGAGATGGCTTCATCTTTGTTGTAAAAAGAAACCTCATCCCCTGAGTTCGGGAATATGGTAGCACCGGGAGATATTTCAATTTCAGGAATAAAAGATATGGGCGGATTTTCATCTGAAAGGTTGTTCTGTGATAAAACAAGTACGTGGCTGAATTTTTCATCAATAAACACCTGTTCCAGTGAAAAACCGGTAATGCTTGTATTGACAACTGAAAAATCAAGGATATGGGCTTCATCAGAAGCTTCCTCATCTTTTTTACAGCCTGTAATAAAGATGACTGTGACCAGAAAAAGTGCAATTTTTTTCATAAAATGGGTTAATAAATCAGGTAGAAAGATAAAAAAAAAAAGGGAAGTAGAGTATCATTCTGTCAACATGGATATAATTTAGAATGACGGGAAAAGAAGAATACAGAAGTATATTATTAATTAGTAAACAGTTAGATAGGTTTATTCAGGATTTTAAAATGACGTATCTGTATTCATCCATTATCCGGTTGTTTTTGAAAATAGCATTTTTGGAGATGGCTTCAAGGGTAAATCCGCACTTTTCAAGCACCCGTTGCGAAGCTTTATTATGCTCAAAAACACCGGTAAATATCCTGATGAGCTGCAGCTCACCGAATCCGTAGTTTACGATCTGTCTGACTGCCACGGTAGCAATGCCTTTATTCCGGTATGGCTCTCCGATCCAGTATCCTATTTCCGCAGATTTCCGGTATATATCCTGTAGCGGGACCAGCCCGATAACTCCCGATAATTCATTTTGACAGTCGATGGCAAAAGTAGTTTTCGGATCTTCTTTTTTACAGAGGCCGATGAAGTTTTCCGCATCTTTTTCAGTATAGGGAAACGGGAAGCTGTCCCTGACATTATCCCTGATCTTTTCATCGTTGGCAAGGTGTGCCAGAACGGGTTTGTCTTCCGGAAGCAATTCCCTCAGTCTGATACCCTCTTGTTCACGGATTGCCATGGCTAAAGCTTTAAAACATTCATATTTTGAATGGAGGAGTCGATGGGGATCGTATCGATATTCACTGCTCCCTTTTTTGCCAGCTGATACCTCACAACTGCCAGAGATTGTTTTATGTTTTCGATATCGACCTGGATACTGAATTCTGTAAATGACTTCCCGGTATTTTTCGTGGGTTCGTCTGCAAACAAAGCGTGATTCCCAAGATATTCCTCAATTTCATCTACATTCTCATTGGGCACATTGAACAGGATCATTACCTTGTTTTCCGCATTTACGACTCCATACAGGTTCAGCAGGAACATTTTCAGCAATTCCTGTTTTTCTTCATCTTTTTTCAGTTCCGGGTTGATGTAAATCCCTGTTTCCGATTGCATTAATGTATCAACGACATTCAGTCCGTAATTTCTGATAGCACTTCCGCTTTGCGTTATTTCCACACCCAGGTCGGCACCGCCGTTTTTTACTTTGGCTTCTGTTTTTCCCCAGGTTTCATAGATCAGAATACCTTTTTCAATTTTTGAAGGGGTTTTGTATTTCTGAACCGAAAATTTACTGAATTCATTCAACATGCCCATTTCCCCGAAAGTTTTCTGCAGCCAGTTAAGAGCAAGGTAAGGCATTTCAGTTACCACGGTTATCGTTTTCTTATGCCGGGTCAACTCCTTTAAAAAGCTTTTTATGTCAGTCCCTTCATCATGTGTGGTTATTCCTACGATCTTTACATTGCCACGGTTGAGCGACAGTACTTTTTCAAGTTTTATCTGCGACTTATATTCCAGTTTTAACTCCAGTACACGTTCCAGGATCCAGTCATCACCTGCTATGGCCACATCAAGCTCTCCAATGCCCAGTTGGGAACCGAATTCCTGGGGCCGGCCGTCCCAGCCAAACAAGAAATTGGTGGTAACGAATTTACTTGGCCCCCCGGTTTCATAACCTTTTGTCCTGAAACCGGCCTTTTCAAGCAGTTGAACCAGGTTTCCTCCTCTAGCCGGGTTAGCCAGGGAACCGGCAGGCATGCCTATTACAAGCTGTTTTTCAAACATGATGGTTAAATTTAGTCATCGATGAATAGCAATTTACTGCCGTCAATTTTTCTGTAATAACAGGATGTATGTGGCAGACCGTCTTTCTTTTTTGCGTGGCAGGCACCTTTTCCCATGGGTGTTACCATGTAAAGTAGTGAATTCTGATCACAATTGATCCTGATCTCTTCTACCTTCAGCATATCACCGGAAGTAAGACCTTTCTTCCAGAGTTCCTTTCTGCTGCGGCTGTAATAGGTGGCGTATCCGCTTCTTACGGTCTCTTCAAAAGCTTCACGGTTGGCAAAAGCCAGAATTAATACTTCTTTGGTGTGGTAATCCTGTGTTACGACGGGTATCAGGTCATTCCCGTCCTGACCAAAATCCAGAAGTAATTCGTTTGTATATTCCTTACTCATAAATAAAATTGTTGAACAGGTGTACAAAGGTAATAGCATGATCAATAAAATAAAATTTTATGTCAGGATAAACTAATTTTATGTCAGACCTGTTTTTGAGGATTAACCCTTTCAGGGTTTGCAAAATCTGTTCGACATTTTAGTCCTGATACAGTCCTGCCAGGACAGACAAAAGGAACCGTAAGGGGGATTCTGTCATAAATATCCCG
>JASFVU010000465.1:0-3345 GCA_050049665.1 Bacteroidales bacterium
AACATATTATATTGGTTATTCTTATGACCTTGCAACCACAAAGCTTATCAGGCATCAATCCGGAACCCATGAGTTATCAATCAATGTGTATCTCAATAAAAAAGATAAAAGCAGGATCGTTAATCCCAGGTATTTCTAATCACTGTTGATACTCCTCACCACTAGTCTGCACTTTCGCTGAAGTTTCAGAACAGGCTCATGGCATTCGGGGCTATAAGGTTTCCGTTCGCAGCATTCGCTGCTTCGGATAACAAAGCAACCTGAATTCAACATACTTCCCGAAAACTTCCTGCATACCACGCTGACATATATCATACACATTCCATTCTGTTTATTCTAACTTGCCTTATTTAAAAATTCTTATATTAATCTGTGCCAAAGCAAGTTAGCCAGATTTAGTTACACTTGGTTTTTGCAGAAAACTTAGTGTAACTTAATCGTAATCAGTTTAATAAATGAAATTTATAAATTAAATAGGCTAATATTTGTATATTTATTTTTCTTCAAAACAAAAAATTATGAAAAACAGATCCTCATTCCCTCGGGTATTCTGGGTAGCCAATACCATTGAAGTACTTGAACGATTTGCATATTACGGAATCTTTATGACCTTTTATGCATACATGGAAGACCTTGGATTCACAAGAGGTGATCTTGGTCTGGTACAAAGTATTTTCTTATTTATCTCTTATTTTATCCCGGTCTTTTCAGGAACCTTTGCGGATCGTTTTGGTTTCAAACGCGTTCTGATCATATCCTATCTGGCGTACATTCCTTCAATACTTCTGCTGTTGGTAACAGAATCATTATCGGGGATAGCTTTAACCATGTTAAGCATTGGTTTTGCAGCCGGTATATTTAAGCCCCTCATATCCGGTACAGTACGTCTTACAAGCGATTCGACCAATAAAACTTTAGGCTTTGGTATATTCTATATGATGGTGAACGTCGGGGCTTCTGTCGGTCCTGTTATTGCCGGTAAATTAAGAGCTATATCATGGAACCATGCATTCATTATGGCAGCTGCGGCAATTACCGTTATGTTTATTATCACATTAATTTTATATAAAGAACCTCAGCGTAATATTTCAGAAGTAAGTGTAAAAAAGAAAATCGGTGAAATATTCAGTACACTGGGGGATGTTAAATTTGCCGTATTCCTTATCATTCTCGGAATTTTCTTCTGGCTGCCATTCTGGGCTTTTTTCAATATTTGTCCTGCTTATGTGAACAGTCATATAGACACTTCCCAGTTATATCTCGGAATTGAAAATATTTTTGGAAGCTGGTTTGCCAGGCTTTTATCAAGACAGGAGAATGGCGTCTGGCTTGTCAATGGTGAAGCTGTTGCCCATACAGGTTATATCATATTGATTTTTCAGGTTTTTATTTCCCGTACTTTCGAAAAACGGGCTGCCTTACCGTCATTCATGTTCGGCCTGGTTGTTGCAGCAATCGGTTTCGCCCTGATTGGCGGCTCGATATTTCTGGCTCCCGGAATGGTAATATTAGGAATATTCTTTTTTGCTGTTGGAGAAATGATCACTTCACCACGAATCCAGGAATACATTACATGGATAGCACCAAAAGAAAAAGCAGGTTTATACATGGGATCGAATTTCCTTGCCACTTGTATAGGTGCTTTAACAAGTGGCATTTACACCAAACTCTTTGGGGTATTCGAATCTGCCAGTCATCCTGAATATGTATGGTATGTTCTTGCAGGCCATACTATTCTGTCCGTATTGGCCATGTTTCTTTTTATTAAGATAGCAGGAGAATTCAAAGAAATGGATAACTAGTTTAATAATTTATCTGCAGACAAACAGGTCAAATAACATTTTCTCTCTGTTATCTGTCTGATAATCTTTAATTTAAACAAAGAAAGTAAAAAATAAAAAACCAGCGTGCAACTATTTTAATATTTCATTAGTCTTATTAACGGACAGCTTAAACACGGTTTTTTTCTAATCATTAGGAATTATTCCGAAACCCCGGCAACAAACCGGGGTTTTTTATTCGTGAGACTCAAATTCCAGTTCACTTCGTTCCTGGAATTTGTTAGTCGAACCCTGCCTCGCCTGCAGGCGGGAATCCCGATAGCGGAGCGTATCGGAACAGACTTATATTAACAGAGAGCTACGGGATAACTGAGTTTACGCTAACAATCACTGGGGTTTATAATATTCCATGGCTTTGGGCATAATAGTATTCAAACGTTTTATTCTGTTCTCCGGATCAGGATGGGTCGACAAAAATTCGGGCGTGGATCCTTTGCCCGCTTTCAGCATTCTTTCCCAGAATTCGGGAGCGGCCTTCGGATTATAACCTGCCATAGCCATAAAATATAGACCCATTTCATCGGCTTCACTTTCATGTTTTCTGCTATAAGGCAACAATATGCCAACTGCCGAACCGACGCCAAAAGCCGCCAGGGCCAATTCCTGGGTGGTTTCAGGTTGTTCTGCCAATGCAGTATAAAGGGCCACTCCTCCCATCTGAACGACCAATTGCTGAGACATGCGCTCATTGCCATGTTGTGCAATAGCATGAGCGATCTCATGCGACATAACCACTGCGATTCCTTCATCATCAAGGCAAACAGGGATTATTCCTTCATAAAATGCAATCTTGCCTCCCGGCATACACCATGCATTTAACTGGTCGGACTGAAGCACATTGAATTCCCATGTATACCCTTCGATATAAGAACTCATTCTATTTTGTTTCAGGTATTGCTCAACTGCAGCTGAAAGCCTCTTTCCTACCCTGGTTACACGATTGATATATTCCTTGTTGGCAGATAATTTGCTTTCGGATATGACCTGATTGTAGCTTGTTTCTCCAAGGGAATTCATCTGAGACGAAGAAATGGCAGTGAACTGTTTTCTTCCCGTCAGGGGAACCGTACTGCAGTTCATTAACAGAAAGACTGCAACAGACAAAAATATATGCTTTCCAATTTTCATAAATCCTTTCTTAACAGGTAAGACAAAATTAATCAATGTAAGAACATAAAACCACGGGTAAATCGTATTCGGAGAGCACTTTTTTCCCGAAATACCAAATAATGGAATTGTTAGTACACTTCACCGTAAATTGTGTTCAAATTGTAATGTTTTGCGTATATTGTATTTTCATAACCATTTGAAGTTGTCTATCGGTTGTGAATAAAGTATCCCGGTTAAAAACCACGCTATAATAAATAACACTCAAGAATGAAAGTCATTGAAATAAAAAAGACAGAAAAAATTCCGGAAATAATACTTGATGACAGAAAAAAGGCATTTGAGATCAAAGGAAAATGTCTGCCCGAGAATATCAGAAACCTGAATGAACTTGTAA
>JASFVU010000466.1:0-3343 GCA_050049665.1 Bacteroidales bacterium
TGTATTTGGTAAGACAGGGGTAATTGACGGGGTATACTGGGGTATGTTCCCTCTTGGCGGTACATGGATGACCTTACCGCTGTGGAGGCATTTTGAATATACAAATGACACAAATTACCTGAGAGAGCGTGCCTACCCTGTCATGAAAGGATCGGCCGAATTTATTCAAACCTTCCTGATACCGGACAAAGAGGGGAACCTTGTGACGGTTCCGTCCTATTCTCCGGAGAATAGTTATATCGATCCCGCTTCGGGAAAGGAGTTTAAGTTGACCTACGGACCGACAATGGATATCCAGATCATTAAAGAGACCCTCACAAATTGCCGCAAGGCATCCGCAATACTGGGAGTTGACAAGGATTTCTCAGAACGGCTGCTGGAAATTATGGATAGTCTGCCTCCTGTCAGGATCGGTTCGGACGGGACGATCATGGAATGGATCCGTGATTATGAAGAGTTTGAACCCGGGCACAGGCATATTTCCCATTTGTTCGGATTGTATCCGGGCGCACAAATTACTTCTGAAACGCCTGAACTACTTGAAGCGGCGGGAAAGACACTCGAAAAAAGATTGCAGTACGGAGGCGGCCATACAGGATGGAGCAGGGCATGGATCATTAATTTTTATGCCCGGTTGCAGGATGGGAATGAAGCTTACCGGCACCTGAGGTTATTACTGGAAAGATCTACGCTTCCAAATCTTTTTGACACTCATCCTCCTTTTCAGATAGATGGAAATTTCGGGGGAACAGCCGGAATAGCCGAAATGTTGCTTCAAAGTCAGAACGGGATACTGCAAATTCTGCCTGCTTTACCTGAAGCCTGGCCAAACGGAAAAATAAGCGGATTGAAAGCCAGGGGGAATTTCAAGGTCAGTATAAAATGGAATGAAGGACAACTGACAAGACTTGAAGTGTTGTCTGTTGACGGAGGCCGGGCCAGCATAGAATATGCCTGGAGAAAGATCGAAGTGGACACAAAAGAAGGGGAGTTGCTCGTTTTTGATCACGATCTGAACAAGATCAACTGAGGGAGACATCAGATCTTTATTGCATCGATCATTTTCTGCAGTTGCCGTGCTTTTTCCTGTGCGTCCTGTTCATTGTCAAACCCGGCCATGGTTTTCTTCTTTTCATTGTAAGTTGTTTCAAGCAATACTCTGAACCCGTGACTTTCGGTACTGATACGCCTGTTGCCTCTGCTGTATGTGGTGTGTTTCCCTTTGTATTCTTTTACGAACAGCCTGTCAGATTTTTCAAACGGCAACCACAGCCCGACCCTTATAAATCCGAATAGCATGAAATAGGTTTGATATCGCTTCTTTTGAAGATCCAGCCTCGTTCCCGTATATGAGAAAGCCATGATCACTCCGGTCAATATCACGGGAATAGCGGTATAGGTAAAGTATACAGTGATCACACCCATGATAAGCAGTATGTATCCTGCAGTAATACCTGAAGGGCCGAAAAGTTTACCATGGTTATAATTTTCGGTCATGAAAGCAAGATACTATAAATTTTGGATACCATGGTCCGGCAGGACCATTTCACCTGAAAAATGACGTATGAATAAATGTTCCTTCAATGATCTGACAACAGTGAATGAAAAGAAGATCTTAATATTACCTGAATTCGATATAAGGCATCAATCATATTTTCCTGTAAATGAATTATTTAAATAGAAATCTTTGTGTGATCTTAGAGATTTAGTGTCTTTGTGGCCCGATTTATATTATTTTTCATACCACGAACCTGCCCGACTACGTCATTCAGGCAGAGACATTAAAACACCAAGCGTTCACAAAGAATAGATTTATAAAAAATTAAAAATCAAATTATTAGACATAATACTTATATCGGACTTATGTTAATATTATCTGTTTGCAAATAACAAACCCCGTCTGAATAGTCAGACAGGGTAAGTTTGTAATATCAATTGAGCAGAGCAGACCGGGAATTTAGTCCCAGTGCCTGTGATGTCGTCCGTGCGGTCCCCTTCTTTCACCCATGAACTCATAGTATTTTTTTTGCTGATCTTCATTGAGCACCTTAACAACATCGGCATCCATTTTTTCTCTGAGTTGAAAACGTGCATTACGCTCTTCGACACAGTCATTCCAGTATTTATTCCGAAGATCGTTTACTTCACGGATGTGGGCATAATGTATTTTTTCAATTTTTTCTCTCTGTTCCTCAGTAAGAGATAATTCTCCCGACAGGTCATCGACCATTAGTTGTATTCTGCATGAATCCGACCTCCATGGGCCGGGCTCTCCGTAATATCCCCTTCCCTGGCCATATTGGGCAAAAGCAGTACTGCCAGATAATGTTATCAGGGCGGCCATCCCTGATATGATTAACATCTTTTTCATATTCTTTTGTATTTGTGTTCAACAATGTTTGTTATCAGGTGTAAAATTAGATAACACAGCGCCGGCATAAAAATGCGATCAACAAACGGAGACTTTTTATCAATGGGGCAGGTGTTTTTATCATAATACCCTGATGTAAAAGCACAGATTACAGGAAATGCTTATCGATAAATTTCTGGAAGTTTTCTTTGTACTGGTCACTGACCGGGATATATACATCCTTATCAAAGATGATCCGGCTGCGTTCTATGGTAGTGATCTGTTCGAGATTGACAATGAATGATCGGTGTACTCTCATGAAGCGATCGGAAGGAAGTTTTTCTTCAAGCGATTTCATGCTCATAAGGGACATGACAGGCTTCCTGTTAACGGTATGGATACGAATGTATTCACGCATACCTTCTATGTATTTGATTTGTTTCAGTTCGATCCGGATTATTTTGTATTCCGATTTTACAAAAAGAAACTCATCGTCAGGTATATTCTGACCGGCCTTCCGAAGCATTTCAAAATAGCCCTTTGCCTTGTTGGCCGCCTTTAGAAATTCTTCGTACCCAATAGGCTTTAATAGATAATCCAATGCATCTACTTTAAATCCTTCAAGGGCGAATTCGGGGTAAGCAGTAGTAAAAATAATTTCCGGTTTTTTCCTGAGAGAACGGACAAAATCAAGGCCGTTGAGACCGGGCATATTGATATCCACGAATAACAAATGGGCATGTTCTTTATCCAGCACTTCAATGGCCTCAAATGCATTCTTGCACCCGGCTACGAGCTCGAAAAAGGAAGTTTGTCTTATAAAGTCCGTTATCTGTCTGAGAGCTAATGGCTCGTCATCTATGGCGATACATTTAATCTTCATAAGGAATGATCAGGTCAACTTCGAATTCGTTAATTCTCTCAATGATATCAAGTTTGTAATTGTTTCCGTAAAGCAAGTTCAGCCTTTTTTTTGCATTTTCAATACCAATG
>JASFVU010000468.1:0-3333 GCA_050049665.1 Bacteroidales bacterium
TTTTCATTCACTTCAATGGAAGATAACCCGGAAAAATTATCTTCAATCCCAAACGATGCTCCTATTGAGAAAAAGTATGACCTGAAGGATCTTACCGTATAATTATAAAGTGAATACTGCAGACGAAACTGATGACTCAAATAGGATCGCTTTTGAATCTGGTCATTGAAGGAAAGAAGGGGATCGAAATGATAAAACAGGTTATTTGAAAATCCATAGCCAAATGAGAACCAGCCTATCCTGAAACCATCAACCTGAAGTAATTCATTGATCCTTTCCTGTTCATCCGCCTGCCAAATGAGAAACTTAATCATCAATTCTTCACGGGAAAGGAGATTTTTCAGTTCCTCCTTTTTGTATTCGATCTTTTTCTCAGTCTCAAACAGGCAAAACATAAGACTATCGTACGAATGCCTGATACTTTCAGGGAATGAATTTGTTCCGTATCTGCGTTCCAGTTTATCGATAGCTGTTTTTATACGATCTTTTTCCGATCCAAGCTTCCTGATCTCATCGGATAATTCCGTTGAATCTTTTCGATGTTCAATGCTGTTAGCCATGATCAGGGAATCGTATTTAAATTTTCTGATGCTTCGCAAGTATTCGTAGTATGACAAATTATCATAGGTTAAAGACTTGCTTTCCAACAACATAAAATTATATTGTATGTCGAAGCCTAATTGAGAATTTATTTTCGAATTGGAAAAAACAGAAAGAACGCCGTCAGTGCTGCCTCCCTTTAATCTGACTCCTAAAACAGATCCTTTACTGAAAATAAAATTACCGGCAAAATTCAATTCGGAATTTTTTGAATCAAGCGAAGCGAAATTACCGATTATATTTTCAGACTGGGGATTGATCAGATTAGTAAATTCTCTGTTGAGTAATTCCCTGTACAGCGATTTATCTGACCCTATGACCCTCGTTGTATCCTGGGCTATTGCTCCATGATAAAAGGTCAGAATGAATAAAATAACAGCAACATTTGTCTTCATCTTGTTGGTTTTGCAGGTATGACAAAAGATTGGATCTTTTCAACTTAACAATAAGACAGCTTATGTTTATTTTATGAATAAAAATCCGATTCATTTAAGTCGGTGATCCGTTTAAAATACTTCTCACCTATGAGTACAGATCTTACATGGTGTTGTTCAATGGATGCCCGTATTTCTCTGAATATTTCTTCCAACTTACAAAAATGTAAAACAGATCCTGAGTACCAAATTAAATCATTACAGTAGTAAAAAAAAATATTAAGAAAAAAAGAAGAAGAAAAATTTCAAATCCCAAAAATCAAATAACAAATTTTAAAGGATTAACTGAATTAATCGAATAACTGAAAATGAAGATTCTGATAGGCTAATCGTATATTTCATTTAGTTCATCATCTTATGATTAGTTGAGTAGCTGATGAGATGATGAGTTGAGGTATCCGATAACCTGAAGATCTTGACCAGCACCAGGAGACCAGCACCAAGTGCTAATAACCCAACAAGCTGCTAATAAGCCCGGTTCATTGATCCGTCATTTCTTTACTTTAAAGATTTTCTGTACTGATAAAACCTCATTGTGTCTGCGTACTTCAAGAATATACATGCCTTCTTTCATCTGTGTCTCCATATGCAGTTCCAGGCTGTTCCGGCCGGGATACAGCCACTCATGACTGCTGTACATAACCCTGCCGGTAATGTCGTAAAGTAACATCTTGGCTTCTGTGCGAATATCCGAATGAATTTCCAGGGTAATTTTTTCGGTAAAGGGGTTGGGATAAACTGTTACCCTGGCCTGTACGCTCTCGCCGGCTACTATCTTGCTGGGGTAAATGACGAGAGGCACCTGCACATCGTCAATGTTTTCGTCTATCCATGCCATGCGTTCTGTCAGCCAGTCTTTCAGTGTATCAATTTCTTCCTGATAGTTTGTGCGCGGAAGATCGTAAAATTGTAAAACGGGTTTATGCATACTTGGCCATACCATGTAATTTCTGTCAATATAAGACCGAATGGGAGTTATGATATCATCAATCCGCTGTATGACCGAGTCGGTGTGCAGTATACCCTGCCTGAGGCTGTGCCAGCGCCCGGCAAGATCATGTACAAAAGCCGTATCCTGCAAGAAACGGTCCACATCCAGGTTATGGAAGGAAGTCCGATTTTCAAATTGCCATCCATGGGGCGGCTGCTCAGTAAGATTAGTTTCCATGGACAAGTCATAATCCCACAAAGGACCACTAGTGATCTTCGGGTTTACGTCGTTACGATCTTTGTAAAAATACATGCTTTGTATGTAGCCGTCGTCATTCATGGTCAGCTCGGTAATAATCATGAAATCGATGAGTGATGGTACGTCATAGTACCGTCGGTAGCCTCGTTCGGGATCGGAAAAACTATTGGAGTTCAGCACACTATGACACGTGTCGAAATAAGCATTCATATATTGATGCTGTTCAGGAGTTATGTAATCCGGATCAGGATAGATGATCTCGAGATAGCCGGGATCGAAACGAAAGATATAACCACCCGTAAGGTCATTGCCCGAAGTCTCCCATGGGTTCAGGGTTGAGATGTCAATACGGTTACGATCTCTTTTTATGCGTTCGGTAAGTACGTACAAACCCATGTTCTGCCCGTTAAGCATTAGCTCACAGAAGCGTGTACGCGGTTCGTAATGTCCCATCTCCCTGCCCAGTCCGAATACAATTTCGTTCCTTATAAGACTCTTGTCAATATAAGGCCCGTACAAGACCCAATCATTCTCTTCAGGTAAGCCAACCAGGGAAACATTGTTATTGCTGCTGTCTTCCAACTGGGTCTCTATCGAGTAGGACAGCTTCGGAGATTTCCTGGACAGGTTTCCTCTTATACGTCCTCTGATATGGCCGTTGTACTCCAGGGGTTCATCCGTGGGTTTGTTGTAAGCTCCGCTGTTGTTTGCCACAATATCCATATGCGGATAAATGTTAAACGTATCATACGGGTCGCCAAAACCGTATTCGTCCGTTTCTATCATTATAATTGGCAATGCCGACGAATCTACGGGCACAATTGACCGGTACGAAAACTGCCATGATAGCATGGAACCGTCGGGGTTTTTTCCGTCCTCACCTTCGTACACGAAATAGGGGTTCAGGTGGAATGAAAGATCGGAGCCATGGATGCTGTCGTTATGCACCTGGAACGCGAGGATGCTGTTCATATCCGTATTATTATCATTCAAAACAGCGGAATCGATAAAAAATCCTTGTCTGCCTGGCCGGTCAAACCTGTACTTTTCCGCCTCGTGAGAACGGTTGGTAGTCTGGGTATACAAGGGAGGATCATGTGCTTCATCCAT
>JASFVU010000469.1:0-3326 GCA_050049665.1 Bacteroidales bacterium
GCAATTCGTCTTGTTACAGTAACCTTCAAAAGATGAAATGATACCTTTCACATATAAAACAATATCTTCCTCTATAAATTCTAATTTCAGATTACCGTTATCCAGTTTTTGCAGATCCAGTATTTGATCAGTTAGTTCATGAAGACGATTTGTATTATTCAGAATAAGTTCCAGTTGTCTTTTCTCTTCCGGATTCCCACCAAATGATTTAATAAGATTTTTCAGGGGATTTAGTATCAGTGTCAGCGGAGTTCGTATCTCATGTGATATGTTACTGAAGAAACGGAGCTTCATTTGGTCTGTTTCGTGAAGCTTTGTTGACATATCTTCAATTTCTTTTTTCTGAGAAACCAGTTTCAGGTTGTCTTTCTTCTTTCTTTTGTAACTCAAAAAAACAAATATCCCAAGAATACCAAGCAACACAGATATTAATAGAAATGAATTGCGATACGCCTTTTGCTTTTTTATTTCAGCATCTGCAATCTGTTGTTTCGCTTCATTTTCCTTGCCTAGTTTTTCAAACTCAAATCTCAATTCAAGTTCTGCCAAACTAATCTGACTGTTAATTTTAGACAGACTATCTGTCGCTTCTTTTGCAATGTTGAGATAATTATATGCTAATGTGTAGTTACCTTTTTGTAAAAACAAATGACTTAGATTATCGGCACTCTCTTTTATCGTTTCAATATTTCTTGCTGTACGGGATGATTCAAGAGATTTTTCATAATGCTTTTCAGCCAATTGAAGCAAACCTTTTTTCTGATAAAAATCGCCTATTATAAGTTCAGTTTTAGAAATTCTACTCTGATCGTGATATGTTTCAGCTAATTTGAGCGCTTTTAGGTAGTTATCAAGAGCATCCTCCGGATTATCCATGATCATATACAGATCAGCTAATTCCAATAGAACTTCATGAAAATAAATCTTTGATTCTTGAAAATTTGTTATTCCAAGACATTTATGATAACTGGATAAAGCAAGAGAATAATTACCCATTTTTTTATAGGTATTCCCCAAATTTTTATATGCAACACATATACCATATCCATAATTTAATTCTTTTACCTTTTCTAAGTTCTTTAAATGATACTGAAGCGCCAGACTGTCTTTTCCTTTAGCTAAATATACCCTGCCGATCAGGCTTTCAAGCAAAGCTTCTCTGTATTCAGTTGATATTCTTTTGCTGATCTTCAGAGCCTGGAAATAATATTCCAGAGAAAGAGTCAGGTTATTCTTCTGCTCAAAAAAGAAATTACCTATTGCAGTATAGACAAATGTTAGTTGTCTTTCATCTTTTATATTTTCAGCAAGATCCAATGCCTTGTTAAAATATATGTAGCATTTTTTTATATCGTTGGCATGCCTGTATGTATTGGTTATATCCAGGTATGACTGGATCACTTTAACTTCACCAAAATATTTTTCCGACATCCCGATAACAAGCTGCTTATAAACAATAGCGCTATCATAATTACCCATCCGGTCGTAAACCACAGACAACCAATAATATGCAGATGTTTTACCATAATAATCCTGAATTTCATGAAAGTTTATTTTCGCCTGTCCGAATTCATTTAATGCTTCTTTGATATTTCCCTGCTCAAGATCTAACCTGGCCAGGTTATAATAACTCCAGGCTATATCCTGTTTGTTCCCTGTTTGTTTTCTTGTTTTAAGGGCCCGGGTCAGAAATATTCCTGAAGAATCAAATGTTCCTTCCTGCAGATAAATTCTTCCCAATAAATCATATCCGTAAGACAAGGCTTTCTTATCTGAACTATTTTTAATTTCATTATATGCCCAACGGCCAAAGAATGCATAACGATCAAAATCAATTACAGGAGATATGTTGTTCTGAGTAAATCTGTACAGGAAATAAAATTTACCGGTATCGGTAGTTTTTTGGTCAATGATAAATCGTATGCTGTCTATTTCCTTTTCATTCTCAAAACTGGTCGTATATGCATTAACTGAAAAGAAAAGGAATATCAGTAAAATATAAACATTCCGAATTTTCTGATTTTGAAACATTGTATATTAAATTATATATCGTCTATTTTATTGTTTCAAACAATAAATATAAAACAATATACAAAAAGTACGTTGTGGAAACAGCAGGCCACCCCGGCAGCTATCAGCAGAGGGATGGGCCGGAACGCCTGCTTTACTAAACAGCCGTCATTTTTATGGGAGATCGTAAACTCTCATGCTTTAAGCCGGGTCGTTTGTGTTTTGACAGGACCAAAACAATAACCGTGTTTATCCGGATAGCCGTTTATGATAAATGTATGCATTGTTCTTTAGAAATTAAAGCCATATCCTATTAAAATACTGAATGACGGGATCCTGAATGTACCGTAACAAACTCCTGTTTGTAGTCCTGTCTGCCATACTGATATCCTGAGCTTAACGACAAGCCCTGTTTCATTTCTACTCGGAACCTGCTTCGATATGCATTTTTCCCTCATGTACCTCAATGGTTACTTCCTGTCCGTTTTTCAGGTCAAGGGTAAGGGTTTTGCTTTCACCGGGATACAACCTGCGGGTTCTGAAACGTACAGGAGGAATCTCATCTTCAGGCAATGATTTACCTTCAACAGAAGAGTAATAAATCACTTTGGCCGGGACATCCGTCTCATTGGTATAATTTATTTTGGTGTATTTATCATAATTTACCACCATATGCAATTTTGTGCCTCGTTCAAAGCTGTCATTCACAGGCAGGTCAAGCTTTACGGCAGTCCACTCTTCAGGAGGTTCCGGCTCGGGGATTTTCGGTCGCATTTTACTGTCCACTTCGGTATATCCTGCTGGTTCTTCAAACAATGAGGGCACCACCTCCCAATCCTGTATGCCGGTGAGTTCCATATAAGAGTTTTCAGCCATATGGTTGGTCGCTTTGATGATGAAATTCAGTTCGGGTGAATACCAGGCAGTGAACACTTTGGTGTCACCCTGGTAGTATTCACTGATCTCGCAATCGTAACCCGCAACGGTCTCATTCCCGGTGTTCTTTACCTCTCCGTTTTTGGAATACATTTTAATGCCGGCTACAGGGTCGTTCGCAGCCATTGTGAAATCATCACCGGTGGTCTTGTAAATGTATTTCTCATCGGGCAGCAGCAGCCACATCTGATTTTTCTCAGGTGCTGCAATAACAATACCCTTCATACCGCTTTCCTCGAACTCATAGCGGTACCGGTCGAGACCGGAATATACTCTGAAGGTACGTGTTGTTCCTTTTACCGTGTTTTTCAGTATTGCGGTAAACTGGCCGCACAGGTTCAGGCTGAACGAAAGTACAAAAAGAGATAGTAAGATTTTCA
>JASFVU010000470.1:0-3321 GCA_050049665.1 Bacteroidales bacterium
CTACCAAAGAAGAAATTCCCGAGCAAACCATCCATTTGTTAAAGGAATTGGGAGAAATAATCGCCCGGACTGTTTTTAATCTGAAGATCAACCAGCGCACCGAACAATTGCTTGCCGAATCACAGAAAATGACTGCCGAGTTGCAGGAAAATGAAGATCAGCTGCGTCAAAACGCAGAAGAAATGAGGGCCACACAGGAAGAACTGCAAAAATCGAATGAACAACTGGAAGCAAACATTCAGAAAGTTGAAAATGCACAGAAGAGGTTGTATTCCTTGCTGGAAAATGCCTCCGAGATTATTTCCATCTACGATGAAAACATGGTTCTGACCTATGAAAGTCCTTCCGTAATTAAAATTCTGGGGTATACTCCCGAAGAAATGATGGATGGAAAAGACATGGACAGACTTACCAGGAAAGGAGAAACAGCCATGCGTGCCATGTTTAAGCAATTGCTTTCCAATCCCGGCGAACCGGTAAGCATACAGTACACATATATGAAGAAAAACGGCCAGAAGATATTTCTTGAGACTACGGGAAGAAATCTGCTGACCGACCCTGCCATAAAAGGAATTATCTTAAACTCATCGGACATTACCGAGAGAAAAAGGGCTGAAAAAGAAGAGCGTATGAGGAGTAAAATGCAGGCCCTTTCGGAGAACTCCCTCGATATGATCTTGCGATTAAGTACTGTCGGACAATTTTTCTATGCAAATCCTGTGGTGGAAACATATACGGGCCTCGAGGCAAAAGACCTGATAAACAAAACCCTGAATGAAGTAAAATTTTCCGACATACTATTCAATTATTTCAGGGACACCATTGAACAGGTCAAAGACACTCCCGAGAAAACCAATACGGAAATAACGATCCCTGTAGTCATCGATGAGAATGAAGAAGAACGTATCATGAGTTTCAATGCCATTCCCGAATTTAATGAAAATGAACTTGAAACAATATTGTTTGTAGGACATGACATTACAGAAGCAAAAAGAATTGAACAGGAAATTCAGGACAAAAACAGAAAAATTGAAGACTCGATCAATTATGCCCAGCGAATACAAACCTCCATTCTTCCTGACAACAGGGTATTGCGTGAATTCCTGCCCAATTCATTTATTTTTTATCGCCCGAGAGATGTGGTAAGCGGAGATTTTCCCTGGTATTTTAAAAAAGGCAACGATATTTATATCGCCGCAGTGGATTGTACCGGTCATGGTGTGCCCGGTGCCTTGTTATCCTTTATCGGATACTTTTTGCTAAATAATATTGTTGACCATGAAACAGAACATACTGCATCGAGTATAATAGACGAATTGCATTACAATGTCAGGAGAACCCTGAAGCAGGATGATAACGAAGCAGAAGCAAGAGACGGTATGGACATCGCATTCTGTAAAATAAATTATGATAAAAAAGAGATCCAGTTTGCCGGAGCTCACCGGCCTCTGTACTTGTTGAGAAACGGAGAACTCGAAGAATTCAAAGGAGACAGGAAGGCCATAGGAGGGATCCCACACCGGAAGAAGAAAGAAAAAGACTTCACAAATTATGTGCTTGATATGAAACGGGGTGACAAGATATTCTTTTTCTCCGACGGTCTGCCGGACCAGCTCGGCGGACCGGAGACCAAAAAGTATTCTCCCAAAAGAATCAGGGAAAAGATTGTTGAGAACAAAGACTTGACTATGGATGAATTTAATACTTTCTTTGCTAATGATTTCAAAGAATGGATGGGAGATAACAAGCAGATTGACGATGTATTACTGATAGGGATTGAATTTTAACAGAATTAATATAAACAGGTGAATTATGGACAATAAAAAAGATGTAAAAGGCTTTCTTGAATTTGTTTATGAATTCTACAAAACCATGAAAGCGCATGAAATTACTCTGGTGTATGAGGGAGAAATTACTCACCAGATTACCAAAGCTTTTACATCACTGACAGAATCAAACATGGCTAAAGACGACGAGCCCGGTACGGTTCAGCGAAAAGTTTTCCATGTTATGGTTGAATGTTTGCAAAATATAAGTAAACATGCCGATGATTTTACGTCAAGTGATTTTCTCTTTTCGGGGCGGGGTATTTTTCTGGTGAGCAAAGGTGAAAATGAGTATAGTGTTACTACTGGCAATGCTGTTGATAATGACAGAATAGAAGAATTAACCAACATGCTCGAAACCATTAATAAAATGGACAAAGATGAGCTGAAGGGACTTTATAAGAGGCAAATGAAAGAAGGAAGGCTTTCGGATAAGGGAGGCGCCGGATTAGGGTTTATTGATATTAAACGTAAAACCGGCAAAGAACTCGAGTATCACTTCTTACCTATCTCCAATGATACTTCATTCTTTTTATTAACTTCGACTATTTCAAGAGACGACATTTAAACAAAAAGTGTAGCTATGGAAACTATCAAAATTCAGGGTACTGAAGATACACCAAAGGTAATTCTAGATAAGGATAATGAGATAATGGAAATATCAGGAAGATCGCTGCCTGAAGATGTAACATCCTTTTATGAACCGGTGTTGACCTGGCTGGATGAATATGCCCAAGGTCCTAACAAAAAAACCATATTCAACTTTAAACTGGTGTATTTCAATACTGCCTCCTCCAAACTCCTTCTGGATATCTTAATGAAGCTGGAAGAAATTCACGAGGCTGGTAACGATGTACTCATTCGATGGCATTTCCCGGAGGACGATGAAGACATGGAAGAAGCAGGAGAAGAATATGCCGATATTGTTGATGTGCCATTCGAACAAGTGAGTTACTCGGGCTAGATACTTTTTCTTCCGGTACCGGTTAATTATACCTTTTAGACATGAGTGAGGAAATCCTAAAGGCTTTGATGCAACTGTTTGCTATTGTAGCAAAACAGGATGAGGGTGTGGAGCCTACACAGGTTGAGTATGTAAAAACCTTCCTGGAACAGCAGCTCACTTCAGAAAAAGTCACTGAATATTATGCTTTGTTTGAAGAGCATGCCGGATTAAAGCTCGGGAATGATTCTAAAAAAGGTAAGCTCACTTCAGTAAAAGATTCCGTAAGGATATTGGGGTTATGTAAAAAAATCAACAAAACATTAACCCAAAAACAAAAAGTTGTTGTACTGCTGCGACTTTTTGAAATAATCAACGCTGACAGAAAATTTACCGATCAGCGTATGGCCATTATTAATACTGTTGCAGAAGTATTTAATATTTCCCAGGGAGAATTCAAAAGCATCGAGTCTTTTGTTATTAAAAATGAAGCTTCCGAATTAGATGATAGTAATATCCTGATTATCAATGAAAAAAACGAAAGGTATAAAT
>JASFVU010000473.1:0-3315 GCA_050049665.1 Bacteroidales bacterium
AACGAGATTCAGAGGATGTTATACTTTCAGTTAAAGGAAATTTCAGTTTACATAGTTATTTAAGACCTTCACCATTGAAGCACTTTATATTGAGATTTGTATCTTTTTTGGCAGGAAACAAAATCATAGGATGGTTAAAATATGTCTTGATATTCAGTCAGAAGAAGTGTTCCCTTAAGTTTTCCAGAAATATTTTCATAAAAGATGACAGAGTTATTATAGAAGATGACATTTCTCATATAGGAACAAATACCACTGTGTACAGGGCACCTTATTATTCGCTCAGACATGTTTCAAGTGCAGGCAGATTCTCTGATGAGGAATTGATGGCCACGAATGTGAGATTAGAACAAATTTCAGACCACAAAATCACAAGGATTATTGAATGTAAGTGATCTGTACGGATTGAAATTGGCTATAGTCGGGGAAAGAGCTAATGATATTCTCATGATTAGTATTCCGAAGAGATAATGCAATATCAGATAAGCAGATGGGCAGTATTGTTTTATTTGTCAGGGATAGATTGTAATGTGTCGCTTGGGGCATTATATACATTAATACGGTACAAGGCTGCAATGGTTTTGTCATTACGACATAGCAATTCTAAGGTTGCTGAATCAGGGGCTGCCATTTCATTTATTTCGTTTAGTACTGCTTCCCGGACCGAAGAAACGTTTTGTCCAAGAAAAAGGTATGTCTCTTTTGAAATATGAGATTTAAATTTCTCGTGTTTTATGGTATCTGACCAGAATACAAAGTTATCATCCCACCTGTCATATTGGTATGTATTTGGATACTTTTTCTGTAAATTCTTCTTGTATTCATTCCGATACCTGCCGGACCATGAACAGCCAAAATATAGTGCATGTTCTACAAACACATTTCCATATCCTTCATCATATAGTAATAAAGGGGCATCATTTCTTAACTCCATCATGCACGTGAGATCTGCAAAATTCTTATCACGATTCTTTTTATGTTTTTCAATTACTTTGATGAGTTCAGGAGTCTGAACCATCAGAATAATTATTATGCCAGGTAAATAGAGCAGGTTACTCACATTTCTGGAATGAATCCCGAATAAGTGGCTCGTAATTTCTATTAGCAACCATATTTGAAAAAGTGAAAACAGATTGAAAGGGACCAGGTATTGAATACCGAAGTGTTTTAATACGATAAATATCTGTATAAGAGACGCAATAAGAGTTGCCGTTAACAGCCGGATATTTTTTCCGGGGATTCTTTTTCTGTAAAAGTGAAAAAAAGGCAAGGTTGTTAATATGCAGGTCTGTACTATGAAGAATAACTTATAATTAGCAAACAATATGATGAAATTGGGCCAGACACTTTTAAAGTCCATTATATTTTTTTCACCTTTCCCATATTGCCCACTATGCATAAATAAATCACTTATCCATTGAAAAAATTGTTTGTGTCTGACTAGTATCGGGAAAGAAAAGATTACTATCAGAACAATAGTATATGCAATGTAGCGCAACTTATTCTTACGACCTTCAATTAAAATTAATGGGATGAGTGCCAAAGGAGCTGTATTTAGTTTCAGGGCTATGGTGAAACTGACAGTTGCAGCAAACAAAGCATTCAAATTTTTAGTACTGAGTTTAAATTTTTCTTTATATATGTATATAATGAGAAGCAGCATTAAAATTGTAACACAAAACAATTGAAGGGATTCGGGTCTGATTCTCATGATGTAAGCAAAATACTGAACCGAGATTAAAGGAACGCATTGCAAAAATAAGGCTGGAAAAATACCAAGAGACCGGGAAATTATTTTCCCCAGAAGAAATAGTCCAATGGAATTAATAGACAATATGATATAGTAAGTTACCTTTAAGTATAACTCTGGATTACTAATTACATTATTGACTAATCCCTGATCGTGTTTAAAGATCTGGACAACCCAGATGCTAAATGCAAGGAGTATTTGTAGAGGAGTACCCGGATGATCAATATGACCTAGTTCAAATCTAAGTCTGGCGACAGTTAAACCATTAAATAAATATGCATACTCAGGGTCAATTGAACGCAGGAAGTAGGGACCAAATGAAATTCCTAAGACAATACCGAAAAATAAAAACAGAACCGGCAGTATGATACTCAGAAGGGTAGATTTATGTTTTGTTAACTTAGAATGCATATCAGGTTTCAAATAGTTTTTATTCCATCATTTGATCAAATGTTTATAACAATAACTCACGTTTAATAATTTTTAATGTCAGATAAACTTTATCTTCCGGGCAGCAAACAGGCTCATTCGTATCAGTAACCACCCGTGCCTGAAACGGCTGATCTGGGTTGATCCGTATTCACGGTCTCTGTAACGGACAATGACCTCTTTTATTTTCAGATTCAGCTTTGCAGCGCCGAACAAAAGGTCAAAATCACCGAAGGGGTCAAAATCACCAAAGTATTTCCGGTTTTCCCGTATGAGTTCATAGTCTTTTCTGAATAAGACTTTTGTTCCGCAAAGGGTATCTTTTAACCGCTGTCCGAGAAGGTAGGTAAAGAACCAGCTGAAGAATTTGTTGCCAAGGTAATTCAAAAAACGCATGTCCTGTTTCTCCATGGGATAAACCAGCCGGCACCCATTGATGAATTCGCCATGGTTTCGGGCAAGAGCGTTATAAAATTTTGCCATGTCTTCAGGCGGCGTTGTCAGGTCAGCATCCAGTATCATCAGAATATCTCCTGTGGCGGCATCAAAGGCTTCTCTTACTGCATTGCCTTTTCCCTTTCCCGACTGCTTCATTACTTTTATATCTTTCCCGGGATATGTTTTTTTTACTTTTAGCATTTCTTCCCAGGTATTGTCTTTTGAGTTACCCTCTATGAAAATAAATTCCTGGTGCGTACCGAACTCAGGTGTTCGCTTTATCGCATTTTCGATATTCCCTTTTTCATTTCTGGCAGGGACTACTATGGATACGGAAAATTGTCTGTTCCTTGTTTTGACGGGGCGTGCAGTAATTAATTGTATAAGGTTCAGCCTGTTGATCCCCGGCAGGTTAGCGAGGAATCTGTTAAAGATCCCATTCAGCAGGGGGATGTATTTTGGTAAAAGCAATTTTCTGTCAAGACGAACCATTTCATAATCTTCAAGTTCGAAAAGGTTTGTTATATCTCCTATGGTTAACCAGTTCTGAAGGGGTTGTTTTGCTTTTAGTCCGATTGCAGAGGAAAATCTGAGAAGAGGTTCCCAGAAATAGTTATAATTTGAAACGATAATTTTTGTTCTTTCATGGCAGAAATTGTGCATGTGATGGAACACGGACTGAATATCCCACAGGGAAG
>JASFVU010000472.1:0-3315 GCA_050049665.1 Bacteroidales bacterium
GAGGGTCACTAACCTGCGTAGAACTTTTAAATTCCATGCTGCCAAGATAGACTCCCCCGACAAACACTTTCCGGCTGTCGAAAGGATGTGCTTCGATCACATTATTGAACCATCCCTGGTTCCCAAAAAAATGAATAAAGGTGTTGTTGTAATCATAATGCCTCTTCCACAACTGACCGCCATCATCCGAAATATACACATGTGTTTCCAGATCCGGCGCTTCTGCTCCGGCATAAACATAATTCGTATCAACCGGACTCACTGTGACAGAAAATCTGAAGCCTGTTGCAATGCCCTCAATGGCATCGAACCATGAAATTCCATTATTGTATGATTTGATGATCCCCCAACCGTTAACCCCCGCATACAGCGTACGGGAATTCATGGGGTTGACGGCTATATCCTGTACGGCATGTCCGGTAAAATAGGAGGTATCCCAACTCATTCCTCCGTCCGTTGTTCTGAATAATCCCGAATTGGTAGCAACAAGAACAATGTTCTCGTCATCCTGATCTACGATGATCTTATTCACCCATCTGAAATTATCATCATCTACCGTTGTCTCAATGGGTGTCCAGGATTCTCCCCTGTCAATACTTTTATACATGCCATTGCCATTTACCATGCCGAAACCACCATAACCCTCACCTGTCCCGACATAAATAACATCCTGATCAGACGGAGCCATAGCAAGGGCATTTGTAGCAAGATTAAGCAACTGGTCTGTCAATTCCCGCCATGATCCTCCTCCGTCAGTTGTCTTCCATACTCCGCCGCTTGCGGCCGCCGCATACCAGGTGTTATTTGTTGTATCACCGGGGTCAACAATAACTTCCCTGGTCCTTCCTCCCACATTTCCCGGTCCCCTGTGAGTCCAGTTGAATGTACTCTTCAATGTTTTCTTAGAAGAAGATGAACTCATTGCTTTCTGCAACTCGTGAAACCTGTAATTTGATTGGTAACCTGTTCCCTTTGTCTCTATGGGCGTTGTTATAAGCTTATAAAATTCATAATAGCCTTCCGGCTTATCATAACCGGGTTTTTCCTCCTCCTTATCCTCCTCAAATCTATTGGGATCATCCCCATAATACTTAAAGCGAATCCCCAGGAAATAAATCAGTATTGCAATTCCTGCTATGAACAATAATATTCGCCGGTATGTATTTATCTTCATTTTATCACTATTAAGATCAGTAGTTTGTTTCTTCAAATCCTGTTTTTCTGTAACCGATTATCAGAACAGTATCCACCAATGTCTCATAAACATCGTAAAAACCTGCATTCAGATAAATGACATCTTCAATGTCTGATTCATCAAACGAAATATTCTCATAAGTAATTGCTGCAAAATTATATACCATGCTGATCAATACGGGATTTGATGTCACGTAACCATCAATGCTTATACATTCAACATCGTGTGTATTTGTGCTGATGGCTTCCAGTTGTTCACCCATGTGTACGTAAAACGCACTGTCCTCATATTCCGTTCTGACCCTTATATCGGAGTCATATAGCTTGTCAAGGATCAGATAACCGGTACGGTTCGGATCAAGTGAAGTGACCAGATCATAGGGTTCATACAAAACATCCTCAATTTCCGCACCCGGAAATTCAAAAGCTACCCAGTTTCCGGCCAGTTTATTCGGGTATCCGTCCTGGTATTCGATCTCATTATCTTTTTCCTGACATGAAACCAGACAAGTCAGACATACCACCAGGGTTAATATAGTCCTTATATTCCTTTGCATTCTAATTCTCTTTTCTCCATACTACAGAGATATCAACCCCCTCATAGGGCGGATCGATCAGAAATATCGTCCAGGCCAGGGTCGATCTGGTATATTCTCCTTCCGAACCGCTGTACCTGCCGAAATATCCTTCTCCATGGATCAGTTCCAGTTCATTGTCGCCGAGATCAACAAATTTACCGTTAATTTCATAACCGGGATACCCCATTACATCATCCACTTCGTAAAGCCCGTTCACATCAACCTTTTCCACCTTAGTTTCAACAGGTTCCCAGACATCGGTGGTATAAGTCCCTGAAAAATCATTAGCACTCACATTGTGGTGCGTAACGGCCACAATTCTTTCGGCTGTTCCTATGAGATCATCCTGGTTAAATGCCTGATAAGAAATAAGATATACACCTACTTCCGAAAGGTCAACTTCTCCCGAGGCATAAACGCTAAGCTTCCTGCCATTCGAATAGGCTTCTACTCCGGGATCTTCAAATTCGGCACTGTCGGTTCTCAGTATGGAAATAAAATCACCACCTTCAAACTCAAAAACCGGCAAAAAAGAAACATGGGATATATCTTCCGTTGTATACCATTTTTCACATCCTCCCAGGATCAGGATACTCATTATCAAACAATATGCAAAACTATGTTTCATGTAGTAAAATTATTCTGCTTTTGTATCCCACCATACCCTCTCCCATACCGGCATCGCCTCCGGAGTATTCGGATTCCCCGATGTTTCCGATTCGGGGAATATCAGTCTTTTCGGAAACCTTCCGCTTGTCACGTTATTTACAGAGACCGTAAAGTATCCCGGTTCATAGTCTCCATCATCCGCCGGAACATCGCTTATTTTCGGATAATGCGTCCGGTTGTGTTCAAAAAATGTTTCCAGGCTCTGAATGCCTGCAAGAGCAACCCATTTCTGAAGGATTATTGTCTCAATCTGACTTTCAAGCGGGCTTCCTTCGGCAGGCAATCTGTAAGGGCCGTTATAAAAAGCTTCCGCTTTTTCAACAATCTCTTCTTCTGAAGCAAATGGATATTCAGACAGCACACGGACAAAGGCATCTGATATACCCTGGTTGTATTTTTCCAGGGCATCGGCATAAGAAGCTACATTGTATCTCAATATTGCTTCGGCCTGTATAAAATTCGCTTCCGAAGAACTCATGAGGTAAACAGGTGCCGCAGCGAAAAATGCAGGCTTTGAATAGCTTGTATGGTTGGTTCCTGCAGGTTCTTCGGGATCGTTGTAATTGCCCTGGATCAAAGACTTATGGGAACCGCCGTCAGCAGGTGTGTAAAACATATAGTCCAGCCTGTCGTAATCGCTGTTATCTTCAAGGAAACTATGCAGGGTACGACTTAATACCAGGTTCGGGTTGCCACCGAGAATGATTTCCTCTGTTTCATACAGCGGATTCCTTGCTCCGGAGGCATCGCTGAAATAATCCATCTTTGCATCTGCTGATAAAAATTCAGGCTCCCCGGCATACAAATTCTCTATTCCTGCCTGTGCTACCTCCGGCCTTACCTCACACTGACGCAAAAACAATTTCAATTTTAA
>JASFVU010000471.1:0-3315 GCA_050049665.1 Bacteroidales bacterium
GCTTATATATACTGGCGTGAAACACTTGATCTTTCGGTATGGAAAGGCATTGCCCAGGATGCGGTCGTGATGAACCTCGACGATCTGTTATGCATCGGTGCAACAGACAACATATTGCTTTCGTCCACCATAGGGCGAAACAAGTTAAAAATACCCGGTGAAGTCATTATGTATATTCTCAGGGGATTTGACGAACTGATCACCAGGTTATCCGACTATGGCATGCATATTTTTCTTACCGGCGGGGAAACAGCAGATATAGGAGATGTTGTCAGGACCATCGTGGTCGATTCCACCGTAACCTGTCACGTGAAGCGCGATGACATCATAGAGAACAAAATTGAAGCGGGAGATGTTATCGTGGGCCTTTCTTCTTCCGGACAGGCAAGCTATGAAGACGAATACAACAGCGGCATCGGCAGTAACGGGCTTACTTCTGCCAGGCATGATATGTTCCGCAATCACCTAGCGGAAAAGTATCCGGAAAGCTATGACGACCTGATCCCTTCGTCGCTGGTCTATACCGGGAAATACGGCCTGACGGACAAAATCCCCGGATTAGACATTGAAGCAGGCAAACTGGTGTTGTCGCCAACCAGGACATATGCCCCCGTGATCATACCCGTTCTGAAAGAGATCAGGCCATACATCCATAGTATGATCCATTGCTCGGGAGGTGCTCAGACCAAGGTCATGAAGTTTGTTAAAGACCTTCATGTTATCAAGGACAACCTGTTCCCTTTGCCTGTCCTTTTTAAATTAATACAGGAAGAATCGGGAACGGACTGGAAAGAAATGTACGAGGTTTTTAACATGGGACACAGGTTTGAGATCTATTTGCCTGAACAGTATGCCCGGGTGATCATCGATATTGCAAAAAGCTTTCATGTTGAAGCCAGGATTATCGGAAGAGTGGAACACCATCATGGAAAAAAACTCACCATTCGAAGTGAGTTCGGTGAATTTGTGTATTGATTCGAAAAGTCATGGGAGAAAACTTAATATTACAGAAACTCAAAGGTGTAAAAACCCGTTTTGAAGAAGTCGGTAACCTCATTACCAGGCCCGATATTATCAACGACATGAAACGTTATGTGAAACTGAATAAGGAATACAAAAGCCTGGAGCCTGTTGTTGAGGCCTATAACCGGTACAGGGACCTTCTGAGCAACATCAGCAATGCCAAAGAAATACTGGCCACGGAAAAAGACGAGGAAATGCGCGAGATGGCAAAAGAAGAACTCGATGTTCTCCAGGAAAAAGTAGAACCCCTTGAAGAACAGATAAAAATACTACTGCTGCCTGCCGATCCGGAAGATGACAAAAATGCCGTACTGGAAATACGGGCCGGGACCGGCGGAGATGAAGCAAGTATCTTTGCGGGAGACCTTCTGCGCATGTATACAAAATTCTGTGAGACAAAAGGATGGAAAATTGAAGTAAGCAATTTTACCGAAGGCACAGTAGGAGGCTATAAAGAAATTATCCTGAATGTGAAAGGTGAAGGAGTATACGGCATTCTTAAGTACGAATCGGGAGTCCACCGTGTTCAGAGAGTCCCCCAGACGGAAACACAGGGGCGGGTACATACTTCTGCAGCGACCGTGGCGGTGCTTCCCGAAGCAGATGAATTCGATGTAGAGATCAGGAATGAAGACATTAAGCGGGATGAATACTGCTCTTCCGGTCCAGGAGGACAATCCGTGAACACAACTTACTCTGCCATCCGCTTAACCCATATTCCTACCGGCATTGTGGTCACCTGCCAGGATCAGAAATCAAAGCTGAAAAACCTGGACAAGGCCATGGTCGAATTGAGAACCCGATTATATAACCTGGAGTATCAGAAATACCTCGATGAAATTTCTTCCAAACGGAAAACCATGGTATCCACAGGTGACCGTTCGGCTAAGATCAGGACGTACAACTATCCTCAGGGGCGGATAACCGATCACCGGATCAACCTTACCCTTTATAACCTGCAGAGTGTTATCAACGGAGATATTGAAGAAATTATTGATAAACTGCAGATGGCTGAAAATGCAGAGCGCCTGAAAGAAAGCGGATTGAATTAACACGAACTATGGATCCACAAACTCTTTTCAAACACATTGTCAAAAAAAAGTCTTATCTCTGTATCGGGCTTGATACGGACATCGGCAAAATACCTTCGTCCCTGTTAGGATCGGAACATCCTGCTTTTGAGTTCAACAAACGGATCGTTGACGCTACTGCCGGTTATGCGGTTGCTTATAAACCGAATATCGCATTTTATGAAAGCCGGGGAACAGAAGGATGGACCGATCTGGAATTGACCGCCGGTTACATTAAAAGCAACTATCCCGACATATTCCTGATCGCCGATGCAAAAAGAGGAGACATCGGAAATACATCGGCCATGTATGCAAAAACGTTTTTTGAGCACATGAACTTCGATGCTGTCACTGTGGCTCCCTATATGGGTAAAGATTCCGTTAAACCCTTTCTTGACTATCCCGGCAAATATGTCATTATCCTGGCACTGACCTCCAACCAGAGTGCAACCGATTTTCAATACTTCGCTTCAAAGGATAATAAACCCCTGTTCAGCGAAGTGATCGATGTGTCAAAACAATGGGGCAATGAACATAATATTATGTATGTTGTGGGTGCAACCAAAGCATCCATGTTAACCGTTATCCGTAATCAGGTCCCGGATCATTTTCTGCTGGTACCGGGTATCGGTGCGCAGGGAGGAGATCTGCAGGAGGTATCTGATTACGGCATGAACGAACATTGCGGCCTGCTTATCAATGCTTCCCGTTCCGTAATATTTGCGGGAGACAATAAAGGATATGCCGAAGCAGCCGCAAGGGAAGCGGGTAAATTGCAAAAGCAAATGGAACAGATCCTGGAAGCAAAAGGGACCATCTGATCCTTTCTTTTTTTATCGCAATCCCTATCTTTATCAAACCAAACTTTTTATGTTACCATGCAGGAAGATCTGTTACAGTACATCTGGAAACACTCACTTTTTAAGAACAGGGAATACCTTTCCGATACCAACGAAAAAATTCAGGTCCTTGATCCGGGAACACACAACCACAACAGCGGCCCTGACTTTTTGAATGCCAGGATCAGGATAGACGGTATCACATGGGTCGGGAATGTTGAACTTCATGTGACATCCTCCGACTGGGGATCACATAAGCACAACTCGGACCCTGCTTACGATAATGTGATCCTGCATGTTGCCCAAAACATAAATACCGCCTGTTATAACACAAAGAACAGAAGGATTCCCTGTATTTCCCTGATCCCGAATGAAAAGATCAT
>JASFVU010000044.1:0-10382 GCA_050049665.1 Bacteroidales bacterium
ATTTTGCCAACAAACATACCATCTTCTTCATCGACAGCGATCGATCTGACATTCACTTTCAGATCCTTGGCAAGAACTTCCGACACACTTTTCAGAATACGGGAATAGTCTTCGCCCGTTACGATAATATTCACTGGAAAAATGGATTCCGGTCCCTTTCTTGTCCATTTTGCCTTCACCACCCGGTAACCGTATTTACCAATTAACTGCGCAGCATTCGGACAACTGGTCCGGTGAATTTTTATTCCTTCGTTGATCGTAACAAAACCAAAGACATGATCTCCCATAATCGGTGTACAACATTTGGCAAGTTTGTAATCTACATTGGCTACTTTTTCATCTATGATCAGGTAATCTTCAGGAGGTGTTTCCTTCCCTGCCGGCTTCTTTGTCGTTTCCAGTTCTTCCAGAACAGAAGCTTCCGGTTCCGGTGTATCAGGGAGTCCGGATGCACCGGCAACGATCTCTTTTACTTCTGCAAGGTCAATTTTATTCAGGGAAATGTCGCAATAAAAATCCTGTGCATTGGAAAGTTTATAATGCTTTAAAAGTTTTCTTATAGCATCGTCGGAATAATCAATTTTCCAGTTTTTAAACCTTCTTTTAATGATCTCCTTCCCGTTTTCAGCTTCTTTGAACTTTTCTTCGTTCAGTTGTTGCCGGATCTTTTTCTGTGCTTTGGACGTAACAACAAAATTCAGCCAGTCGAGCTTGGCTGACTGGTTCTTTGCGGTCAGAATCTCAACTTTATCCCCGTTTTGTAGTTTGTATCTTATCGGTACTGTCTTTCCGTTTACTTTTGCTCCTGTACACATGCCTCCGACATCGGTATGTATATCATAAGCAAAATCCAATACCGATGCGCCTTCCGGAAATTTCCTGAGATCACCTTTAGGAGTGAAAACAAAGATCTCTTTGGTATAAAGACTTAGCTTGAAATCATCGATAAAATTACCGGCATCAGGTTCAGGCGTCTCAAGTATTTCCCTGATCTTCCGCAGCCACTCTTCAAGGCCCTGTTCACCTTCCAGACCTTTGTACTTCCAGTGAGCCGCCACTCCCTTTTCGGCAATTTCGTTCATTCGCTCCGAACGAATCTGAACTTCAACCCACCTGCCCATGGGACCAATTACCGTGGTATGCAAAGACTCATATCCGTTGGTTTTAGGGACCGATATCCAGTCTCTCAGGCGCAGCGGATTAGGCTGATAGATATCCGTTACGGCAGAATATGCCTGCCAGCAATCAGCCTTTTCATCCTGTAACTCACTTTTCAGGATGATCCTTATGGCAAACAGATCATAAATGTCCTCAAATTCGACACCCTTTCTCTTCATCTTGGTCCATATGGAAAAAATGGATTTCGGCCTGCCTTTTATATCATAAGCAAAGCCCTGTTTATCCAGTTTGGCCTTTATCGGTTGAATGAATTTGTCAATGAAATCTTTTCTCGACTTCATTGTAGCGGCGAGCTTTCGTGCAATCATATCATACGTTGACCTGTCGGTGTATTTCAATGCCAGATCTTCCATTTCCGATTTGATCAGGTATAACCCAAGACGATGAGCCAGAGGAGCATACAGGTATGAAGCTTCGGAGGCGACCTGGATCTGTTGTTGCTCGGTCATGTTTTTCATCTGACGCATCAGTTCCGTCTGCTCGGCAAGCCGAATAAGAATTACCCTTACGTCTTTTGCCAGGTTAAGTAGTAATTTTCTGAAATTTTCAGCCTGCGAAGAAGACGTATCCTTATTTATATGAGAAACCTTCGCAAGCCCGCTGGTAATAATTGCAACGGATTCCCCGAACTCTCTTTTTATTGTATTTTCATCCCGGTTTCCTTCCAGGAATGTATGGTAGACAAACAGACTGATGATCGAAGTGTATCCTAATCCGATCTCCTTTACTGCGATCAGTGAGGCATCAAGTATTGAAAAGATCACATCCTTCTTATAAAAGGTTTTCTGTTCCTTCCTTTGTTTATACAAAAACGAAAATGCACTGTCAAGTGCATCCTTCATACTTTCGTCTCCCGATTCCCTCAGAGCTTCCAATACTTTTCCGTAATATTCGAGATACTTCCTGCTTATATTCTGCTCTGTCTGGTCGGGCATGTAAATTAATCGTTTTCTGCAAAATTAAAGAATAATAACATTTGTAACCGGATAAACTGCATTAATCGAAATACGATAAAACAAGGTTCATAAAAAATTCAGGTGCACGTATTACTTTTCTTGTGGAAGCATCGGTAAAAACGAGCGTAGTTGTTGCTTCGGCAAGGATATCACCGGCTTCATTTTTCATTACATACCTGAAATCAAGTCTGACAACAGGTTTATTGATCAAGGTCGTCTCCAGAACCACTTGTTCATCATACAAAGCAGGCCTGAGGTACCTGATATTCATCTCGCGAACCGGAAGCAGAATGCCATCGTCCTCCATTTGTTTGTAGGAGAGGCCAAAACCGCGCAGCAGTTCTGTTCTGCCTTCCTCAAAATACAGGGCATAATTTCCGTGGTGGAGGTATCCCATCCTGTCTACTTCTCCATACCGGACACGAATTTTTATTTCTGAAGAGATCATTTGCAACTATTTCAGAGGAGAATTGGGTTCGCTTGCAAATTTCCTGTATATCACATGATCGGCCAATAACGGAACAATCCGCTGAAACAGTACCATAAGCTGACCTTCAGCCGACATGATCCTGGTACGTTTCTTCTTTTTTATTGACCGGATCAGATTTTTCGCAACCCGTTCTGGAGAGGTTAACTTTTCTTCGGGTTTTGGGGTTTCACCCTGGGGTTGCCCGTTCTCATTCAATGCATGTTTGCGGATATTGGAATTCGTAAAACTGGCCGCCAGGATCATTACATGAACCCCTTTTTTTTGATTTTCAATACGGACACTTTCAAGAAATCCGTGCACGGCGAATTTTGATGCCGAATAGGCTGAACGGCCGGGCAAACCGTGAAATCCAGCAATTGAACTTATTCCGGCGATCACACCTTTTGATTTCTGAATATAAGGCAAAGCGTATTTCGTACAATATACCGTACCCCAAAAATTCACATCCATAACTTTTCGAAGTACCTCTGTTTTAACATCTTCCACCAATGCCCTCATAGAAATACCGGCATTGTTGATCAGGATATCGACTCCATTGAATTTATCTGTCGTTTTGGTAATAAGATCTTTGCATTCCTGTTCAATGGTTACATCCGTTTTAACAGCCAGGCACTTTGTCCCGCCGGCATTGAATTCTTTTTCAATCTGTTTAAGCTTATCACCTGAACGGGCGGCAAGGACGAGCCTGGCACCTTCCTTTGCAAAAGCCCTGGCACAAGCCAGACCGATACCAGATGAAGCTCCCGTGATAATAACCACTTTATCTTTCATAGTTAATGCAGGATTTGAAATGATATCAAATATCAAATATAAAATATACAATGCAAATCAAAAAATTGTACAGCTTTATTTCAAATCCGTATTTTCATTTCAGAAATCATATTTTGTTCATAAGTTTACAGAGAGTAATTTGTCCCGGTATGTTAACAAATCAGCCTCTTGCCGATCGTATGCGCCCGAACACGCTTGATGATTACATAGGACAGGAACACCTGGTCGGTAAAGGTGCTATTTTAAGACAAGCCATTGAAACGGGACAAATCCCTTCATTTATTTTATGGGGCCCTCCGGGGGTCGGAAAAACCACGCTGGCCAGGATCATCGCCAATGTTTTAAGCCGGCCCTTTCATATTCTCAGTGCGGTAAATTCGGGTGTGAAAGATGTCCGGGAAACCATTGACAAAGCGAAAAAACAACAATTCTTCGATAAGCCGAACCCGGTTTTATTCATCGACGAAATTCACAGGTTCAGCAAGTCCCAGCAGGATAGTCTGCTCGGAGCCGTTGAACAGGGTGTGGTGACGCTCATTGGCGCCACTACCGAAAATCCTTCTTTTGAGGTGATCTCCCCTCTTCTTTCAAGGTGCCAGGTATATATACTAAAGCCATTGAACAAAAAAGAGTTGCTGGCACTGATGGATAATGCCCTGAAAAAAGACAACTACCTGAAAAAGCAGGATATAAAAATAAAAGAAAACGAAGCATTATTACGATTTTCGGGTGGAGACGGAAGAAAACTGCTGAACATTCTGGAACTCGTTACCGCATCAAATATGACGGGTTCCAACGGAAAGATATCAATTACAAATCAGCTTGTTACCAATAAGCTGCAGGAGAATATGGCCTTCTATGACAAGAACGGAGAACTTCATTACGACATCATTTCGGCATTTATAAAATCCATCCGGGGAAGTGATCCGAATGCGGCAGTATACTGGCTTGCCAGGATGGTGGAAGGTGGAGAAGACCCGAAATTCATCGCCAGAAGACTGGTTATTCTTGCAAGCGAGGATATCGGTCTCGCCAATCCGAATGCATTATTGCTAGCAAATGCATGTTTCGAAGCAGTGAACAAGATCGGCTGGCCGGAATCCCGTATTATCCTGTCAGAAACATCTATATACCTTGCCAACTCTCCGAAAAGCAATTCTGCCTACATGGCGATCGGTGATGCACAGCACATCGTCCGGGAAACCGGGGATCTGCCTGTCCCCTTGCATCTGCGAAACGCTCCTACATCGCTCATGAAAGAAATAGGATACGGCAAAAATTATAAATATGCTCATGAGTTCGATAACAACTTCACTGATCAGAACTACCTGCCGGAAAGCCTGTCAGGAACCCGGTTATATACCCCCCAGAAAAATCCTTCCGAACAAAAATTCCTTGAGCGCCTGAAAAAATTATGGAATAACCGTTACAAATACTGACCAGGATAGCTGATGAATCGATGAACTGGAGAACTGATTAAATGAAAGATACGATTAGCCTTCCGGGATCTTCATTCCAGTTATTCAATTAATCTGTTAATCAGTTTATCGCTTTGCCAATCGTTTGTCATGCGGAGGCGAAGCATGTTCGGTAACCGGATCACCCTTTCCCGGTACAATCAGGATTCAGGATGATTTCTTATCTAACTTGCCCGGACACAGGTCTCCCAAAGGGACATAAACCCTAAAATCTGAGCCATTATCTATTTAAAGTTTTCTTCTCAACTCATCAACTACCCGACTAATCAACTAATCAGGTATCGACAAAGTGTCACTATCTCATCTTCTCACCTCTCAATATATAAGCGTGACATCACACTACCTGATCTTTACCAGTTTTATCCGGCCGACCGGCTGTTCATCGAGCATAACATTCAACAGATAAATTCCTTCGGGCAAACGGTGCTCATCAGACCAGAAAAGATTGTAATACCCTTCCCTCATATAACCTTCAAAAAACAGATCAGCCACCTGTCCGTTTACATTGAATATGCTGATTTGCAGGTCACCATCCACCGGAACATATATGTTAAGCCTTAATTCTTTCCTGAAAGGATTCGGATATGCTTTCATTACGGCTGTGCCCGGACCGGTCTGCTGTTCATCGATGGCCGAAGGATACTCAGTCACAGGATAATAGAGAGCGGTAATATTTTCGTCCACCCAGGTAACCCGTTCATTAAGCCATCCTTTGAAATAATCGATTTCTTCTTCATATGAAGCGACATTATAGGGCCAGGATGGCTGAAATACGTACTTGTCGATAACCGGCCAGGCCCTGTAATTCCTTTCAATGGGATCGGCGAGAGCAACAACAAACGAATCAATCAGATCCATCACGTAATCCGTAGCAAGAAAACTTTCCCTCAGTTCAAACCACCTGTCCTCAAACCGGTCAACAAGTGCCGGATCTTCAAAAAGTCTCTGAATATCAAACCACCGGTTTGTATAGTCATCGAACTGCCAGATATCATACCTGAATCCTTCCTGCCACGGTGAATTTCCGAAGGCCAGATCAAAATCCCAGACAGGCCCGAACTTTATCCTTGCGTCATTGTCGTCCCTGTCTTTATACATATATGAACTCATTGCATAAGCATCACAGTTTTTGGCAAATTCGCTGATAACCACATAATCAATAAGGGTTGATTCATCAATATAGGTTTTATAACCTGTAACCGGATCAAGGCCGCCGTTTGATTTTAAAACGCTCTTGTATTCATCATAATACCCTTTTATATAGGCTTCCTGCTGAGGCTGTAAATCAGATCCATTCGGGTAAGATATCTGAATAACCGACGAATTGGGTTTATCGTGTTTAAAAATGTAACCACCGGTAAGGTCCGTACCCGAAATCTCATCGGGATTTAACCTGGCAATATCTACCCGGTTTGCATCCCTTTTTATCTTTTCAACGATTGTGTACAAACCAACATACTCACCATTGATCACTACTTCACAGAATCTGGTTCTCGGTGCCCATTGTCCGGTAAGGCTGCTCAGGTAATAAATCAACGGATTTCTGAACTGACTTTTATCTGCCCAGGGGCCAAAAAGTACCCAATCGCTCTCACGGGGCATACCCAGCAGGGCTACATTCGTATCATTACCAAATTCATCCCTCAGATCAAAGTCATATGAACGTTTCGGAAAACTGGCCGAAGATTCTCCCCTGACCTCTATCTCAACAGGTCCGTAATAGACATTGCAGGAGTCGGAAGGTTTGTTGTAGGTTCCTTCGGTACCCGAAATAATCCCCATATGGGCCATTCGTTCTATTCGTTTAACCGGTATACCGAATTCGTCGGTTTCTATTATCACAACAGGCAATTTTGTTGAATCGAGGTCACATTGTCTTTTGTATCTGCAGTCGGGATCATAAATATTGTAATCATTGGTATTGGTAAAATCATGCACATCAAGTCTGAAATGCAGATCTGATCCGTTAATACTATCGTTCAGGACCTGTACTGCTATCGTGTTGATGCCATTCACAAGACAGGTGTCAAGGATCGTCGAATCGATATAATACCCTAACACGGCTGTAGAACTGTACTCGGGTTCATGTGATCTTATGGTCAGATCATTAAACGACGGGGTTTTGATATTCTTATCAATATTTACCCTGATAATTTCCTTCCCGTTCAGGTAGGCAATGTAGCCATCGTCAAAGTCTGCCTGAAAATTCATGATCTTAAATGCATCTTTGTCAGGCAGATCAAATTCATACCTCAAATAAAGAGCACGTGTCTGATCACTGACAATTATTTCGTAACTGTCGTCACCATAGCCGATCCTTCCGGTATCAAGAGACCATGATGAATCATCATACCCCGGAAGGTACCAGCCGCTGCCGGGTTCGGATTGAGCAGCAAAGTACCTGAAAGGAGTTTCATACATATCGATTATCTCATACTGAGAATACAATGGCAGAATTGTTCCGGCTGAAAATAATAAAATCGTTAAATAAAAACCATATTTAGACATACCTTCCATACTAATAGATCCATTAATAGATACAATTTAAAATACATTTTCACTTAACGCCGGTCCGTAAATTCCTGAAAATAGAATATATAACAGATCTCATTCTTTGTACAAAATTATCATTTATTTATTGTTTTAATAAATCCTGAGGTAAAATGAACGGCGAAATAAGTAAATTCACCAGTGCAAAACATTAATCGACAGGAAATGAACAGTAATGATTTATTCGGTTCCGGTCTTTTTTTAATAGCCGGTCCATGTGTTGTAGAAAACGAAGAAATTTGTCAACAGGTAGCTTCTGCTGTTAAAGCCGTTACAGACCGGTTAGGCATTAAGTATATTTTTAAAGCCTCTTATCGTAAAGCCAACAGATCCAGGTTGGATTCGTTCACCGGTCCCGGCGATGAAAAAGCACTTCAGATCATAGCGGGAATCAGGGAAAAGTATGATCTGCCTGTTACAACTGATATACATTCAGCCCGGGAGGCTGAGATGGCTGCCGGTTATGTTGATATAATACAAATTCCGGCGTTCCTCTGCCGTCAGACCGATTTGCTTGTTTCCGCAGCAAAAACGGGTAAAATCATTAATGTCAAGAAAGGCCAGTTTCTGGCTCCTTCATCCATGAAATTCGTAATAAACAAAATTACCGGCTCGGGCAATAAAAATATTCTCCTCACGGATAGGGGAACTATGTTCGGATATAATGATCTTATTGTGGATTACAGGGGACTTGTGGAAATGAGGACTTTTGGATATCCGGTTGTTCTCGATATCACTCATTCCCTTCAGCAGCCAAACCAGACCAGCGGTGTAGCGGGTGGCCGTCCCGAAATGATTGAAACCATAGCAAGAGCAGGAATAGCTGTAGGGGCAGACGGAATATTCATGGAAACACATCCTGATCCGAAAGAAGCAAAGTCGGATGGTGCCAATATGCTTCCGCTTGATCAGGTCGAAAACCTTCTCATAAAACTGAAAAAATTAAAAGAAGTTATTGATGACTTTTAATCCATCTAATGCAAATGTATCCATGGTAAATCTTCCTGTTTTCTATGATTTTTATACCAGATACTTGCCATATCAAATGATTTGATTATATTTAAGGCGCAGTAACCCTAACGATTTGACCCATATTGTCAGAAAGCTTGCACTGTTTATCCTGATGCAGGCTTTCTTTTTTTATGATCCCTGTAATTAAACGATACCTTTTTACTTTCCTTTATCGTAGGAAAATCTTCTGCCACAGTACACCTTGACTTTACCGTAACTTCTTACGAATTCCGCATTGAGCTTGTTCCTTGCAAGGTAAGAATCCACAATGGCGGAAATTCCGAAATCATTATTTTGACCAGTATATCTATCCCGAAAAACATGATCCGGGTACATTCAAATGACATGCGTTTTCTTTTGTGGATAGCTCCATGGGTAACAGGGAATATGAAAGCCGAAGCAGAAAAAGCAGGTTATTCAATGCCCATGAAACACGCACCCTGGGGAGTAGACTCATCAAATGCCGCCCTGCTGGATTTTACAAATCAGGAAGCGGCTGACTGGTGGCAAAAAAAAGGCGTGGAAAAAATGCTCACACAGGGAGTGGACGGGTTCAAACTGGACCGGTCGGAAGAGCTGGTCCCCGAAACCGGGAACATTATCCTTTCCGATGGAAGAACGGCCCGCGAAGTCAGAAATGAGTACCCGGTCCTGTATGTAAAAACCGTAAATGAAAGCTGCAATAAGATCCGTGGCGATGATTTTGTATTGATACCGAGAGCCGCTTATACGGGAAGTTCAAAATACAGCGGGTTTTGGGGCGGTGATATTGGTTCTCCTCCCGAAGGATTGAGAGCAGCGATCATTGCTCTTCAGCGGAGTGCCGTCATTGGCTTTCCGGTTTGGGGATCGGACATCGGAGGTTACTGGCAGGGAGAACTCAACAGAGAGGTATGCGCCAGGTGGCTGGCCTTTGGCTGTTTCAATCCCATCATGGAGTTCGGTCCGACAGAAGACAGGGCTCCCTGGAACATGGATTCGGAACCTGCATATGATACTACGTTACTGGCTATCTGGAGGCTATATGCCAAACTGCACGCCGGCCTGAGCGATTACAGGCATGAACAGGCAAAAACAGCCAATGAAACAGGCATGCCGGTTGTACGACCGTTATTCCTGGAATTTCCGGAACAGGAGGAAGCCTGGAAAGACTGGCAGACCTTTATGTATGGCCCGGATATCCTGGTCTCCGCCATCTGGCAAAAAGAGGTACGCTCGCATACCTGCTATCTGCCTGCCGGCTGCGACTGGACAGATGCCTGGGATAAAGGAAAAATATATGAAGGAGGACAATACATCACCATAGAAACTCCATTATATAAAATCCCTGTCTTCATACGCAAAGGATCGGAAACAGATCCGGGTGACTTATACCAGTTGTATCTCGAATCATTGAAAACGGTAAGTATACCTCCTGACCTTCAGAAGCTCAAAGAGACCTGTTTTCATTAAAGTGAAAGCAATCTGTATAGAATGACTTTATGATTAAACACAGGTTAAGACGGAAATGCAGAAATTATATAAAATTAATACCCCCCCCCAGAGACTAATTCACTTTGAGTTATAGTTAAAATGGCTGAATATGAGTTAATTATGAATAAATTTCATACAAAGGAAAAAATATATTACATTTAGCCTCCTGAATTAAAAACAATGACAAATGGGTAAAGGCGATAAAAAAACAAAAAGAGGTAAAATCATAAAAGGATCTTACGGGGTCAGAAGAAGAAGGAAAAAAGCAAAAAAATCACCCGGTATAAATGTTATTAGTCCTGCTCAGAAAAAGGAATCTTCAAAGAAAAAAGTTCAGAAAAAAGAAGAAGTAAAGGCTGAAGAACCTGTTGTGAAGAAAGAATCGGTAAATGAAAAAGCAGAAGAGATAAAGGAAGAGGTTAAGGAAACGGCCAGTAAAAAAGAAGTAAAAGAGGAGGAGAAGAAAGAAGAAAA
>JASFVU010000474.1:0-3309 GCA_050049665.1 Bacteroidales bacterium
CGGATCAGGATATTCTTGCTGGTATCGATTCTAGTATTTCTTCCGGCTAAAATATTGGTAAAGTACAGTCTTCCCGGAAGCGATCTGATCTTATCTTTTATTTCATTTACCGGTTATCCTGTAAGATTGTTTATTGCGTGCTTAAGCAATGCATTTTTTCAATTAACCGGAACGGACTCAGTTATTCAAAACGACGGCTTTATAGTAAGTGGTTTACATTTGAATGCATACACAACACAAATCATGTATAAGAAAGTGGCTCTGTTCTATTTTATTTTGATATGGCTAACCCGGGCATCAAAATATAATAAGCTGATCTTTTCCGGTATTTGCTTGTTTCTGGTAATTTTATTTTCAACAGCATACAATATATCTGATGCATATCTGAAAGCTTCTGTAATTGAGAATCCATTTATAATATCTCTTCTGTATAGTCTTGTTTTTCTGAGTCTGAACACAGCATTACTGTTCTGGTATCGGATAAATAAGAGCCAATGGTTGGAAAAAGAGAAAGAATCAACAAGTCTGATTAAGTTTATTCATGAAAAGATTCCCGACTTAATCAGGATTATGTATATATATGTACTTATCTATTTACTAACCTTCTTTAGCCATGAAATTTGGATAGGTGCTATTCTAAGATTATCCCAGAGGATTCTGGAACTTTTTGGGTATGAAGCTACTGTGCAAAATGAATTTCTTATTGGCAACAATGGCTCAATATCCATGTACCTGGGTTGCCTGGGATGGTTAACCATGTTCTTATTTGCTTCCGTGGTCTATTTAACCGGTAATCGTCAGAATAGAGGATGGGGTTTCATTTTTATTGGATTATTGATTCTGAACGTGGCAAATGTTATCCGGATCGTACTCGTATTTATCCATCTTCAGAAAAATGGTGATTATATGCTGGCAACGGATGTACATGATCTTTATAATTACGTTACCTATGCTTTTGTATTCATTTTATGGGTAATCTGGTTTGAAAGGATCATGGGTCTTAAATCAATTATGAGAATTAAGATTCAATCATGAGACTATGGTCTTAATTTTTTAATTATCTGATAAATAAGAATAAAATAATCAATATTTAATAATTAGACTCTATCTAATGCAGATTATGACATTTGTCAACGTTTATCCTTCATACGTCATTATTCTTGTATTTATGTTTAAAAATTCCGTAAACTTAAATTGAAATTAGCTGTTATTGTAATCAATGTCCGAACAATACCCTAAAATATTACTTTTTATCAGGAACCGGATTGCACCGGAAATCCGGAATCGTTATTTTCCTCGCTGGATAATTCTTATTCTTGATAACCTCGGAGTTCTATTTACCTTTTTGCTGGCATATCTCCTTCGATTTAATTTCGTGCTAAACGACTTTAATCATAAACTTGTCTTGCAGCATGGTTTGATAACCCTTGCCATTTACATTCTTGTTTTCTCGCTTTTCCGTTCACATACACGACTTTTACGACATACTACTGTTATTGATATTTTTAATCTGTTGGTAGCTACAACTACCTCTTGTACAATACTTGTTATTTTCTCAATAATAAGCAGGTATGCAGGTTGGAATGCAATTTTTATCATTCCACTTTCAATATTAATTATTCACTATTTACTTATCTCCGTTTTGCTTCTGCTGTTACGACTTGCTGTTAAGCTGTTCTTCTTACTGCTTACTACTTCAACTGACACAAAGAAACGGGTATTAATATATGGAGCTGGAGCAGCCGGAATCATTGTAAAGAGGGTAATACAGAGCGATGTCAAAAGTGGGTATCAGATTGCGGGATTCCTTGATGATAATAAAAAACTTCATGGCAAAAAGCTCAATGGGTTTCCGGTTATTAATCCGACTGTTCTTTCTGAGAGTTATCTGAAAAGCAACAAAATTAAGACGTTAATCTTTGCTATCAAAGAAATTTCTCCTGAAGATAAGAGCCTGATTGTACGATCATTGCTTGATCTCGGATTGGAAGTACTTGACACACCGCCGCTGGAATCCTGGCTTGACGGACAGTTGCAAATCAATCAGATCCGTAAAGTAAAACTGGAAGATTTGTTGGGAAGAGAACCCATAAAACTCGATATGAAAAAGATCGAGAAAGGATTGCATAACAAAACAATTCTTATAACCGGTGCGGCCGGATCCATTGGATCGGAAATCGTACGTCAGATTACCCGTTTCAGTACAAAAAAACTGATACTTGTTGACCAGGCAGAAACTCCGGTGTTTCACATGGGCAATGAACTCAAAGCGAATTTTGGTAACTTCCCTGCGCAACTGATTCTTGCCGATATAACTCATCCGGAAAAACTGGAACTTATTTTCCGTGAGCATCGTCCTGAAGTAGTATTTCACGCCGCTGCTTATAAGCATGTACCTTTGATGGAAGAAAATCCGCATGAGGCTATCCGGGTTAATATAGGCGGAACAAAAAATCTTGTCAGTTTATCTGTACAATATGATGTGCAAAAGTTTGTTATGATCTCATCGGATAAAGCGGTGAATCCAACCAATATAATGGGAGCCTCTAAGCGGGTTTGCGAAATGATCGTACAAATGAAGGCCCAACAGAAAGAGAACAAGACACAATTTGTGATTACCCGCTTTGGCAATGTTCTGGGTTCTAACGGTTCTGTTATACCTCTGTTCACTAAGCAGATTGAAGAAGGCGGCCCGTTAACGGTAACTCATCCTGAAATAACCCGATATTTCATGACCATCCCCGAGGCCTGTCAGCTGGTACTGGAAGCAGGATTTATGGGTAAAGACAATGAAATTTATGTATTTGATATGGGTAACCCTGTAAGAATAACCGACCTGGCAAATCAAATGATAAGGCTTTCAGGCCTGGTACCCGGGAAAGATATCAAAATTGAATATACAGGCTTACGTCCCGGAGAGAAATTGTTTGAAGAACTGCTAACCGATAATGAAAATACCCTGGCAACGCATCATCCCAAGATAAAAATTGCCCGGGTTGAAAGTTTCAACAATAAGGAGGCTTTATCAAGGATCAATACTTTGTTAAAGAATTTGTATAGCTTATCGAAAGAGGAAGTTATAAGTTTCTTCAGAGAGTTGGTCCCCGAGTACAGATCTAACAATAACCAGATCGATGGAGCAATGGAATATACCAAGCCAAATAATACTAAAAAAACGGATAAAACAGGTTTGATCGTCAAACACACAAAAGGATCCGAAGTGCTTGTTAAAAATACAATACCAAAATAAATATGCGATCTGGTATTGCAAATTAGTTATTACCTTCCTTCTTTTCCCTGCTTTTTCCT
>JASFVU010000475.1:0-3307 GCA_050049665.1 Bacteroidales bacterium
GTTGGTATTTCTGGAGTTTCTGGTTGACGGAATTTCAGACCTGTATTATTATAAAAACGATAGTAAGAACTGTTATTTCCTTGATAAGGATGGTTATGACATGGTTGAACTTGCTACTGAGGGTGAGATACTCTTAAAGGACGGTAATGGAAAGGACCGGATTACATACGATGAGAGATATAAAGGAGCCTTAAAGTATTATTTCAGTGATTGTCCTGAAATATATAGCGATATTGATTATGCTTCCTTTGATCATGGATCATTCATTAAGATTTCCAGAAAATACCATGAAAAAGTTTGTCCTGGTGAGGATTGTATAGTATATACGCGAAATACGAAAATGAAGGTGTTTTTTGGGCCGAAACTTGGGCTGGACTATTCAATGGTTGGTCTGGAAACATCTTCGGATTATGCCCGGGATTTGTCTGTGAGGTATGGTATCCAGTTCCGTTTTGTTCCTTCGATAGTTTTCTACAGATGGAATTTTATCATAGGGTTTGGTTATACTTCTGTATCTTACGATGATTATCTGGCAAATAACATTATTGAAGATCCTTATTATCCGGATATCGATGATGTGTGGCATATTTACCTCAAGCATCAAACATTTTTCATTCCTGTCAAAATTCAATATACGTTTCCCTTTAACAACATTCACGCAGGTATTTTTGCAGGCTATAATAACATTTTTGTAATCAATCCCGATTATATGGTCGAAAGAAGTTATGCCGGTAATTTCTACCATCCCATGGATGTAAAATATCCGAATTATTTATCCGGGTTTATGGCCGGATTAATTTTTAACTATGAGTTTGAGAATGAAATAAGAGTTTTTATTGAAACAGAATACGAATTCAGAAAACGGGTTTTTGATCAGGTATATTTTACTGATCATTATCTTTATCTGCATTCTTTTGCAGTAAATTTTGGTATGGATTTTCCTATTTTACATTAGACTGCAAAAAGAATATTTCCTGAACTAGTAATATCCTCAAAAAAGTATAACTTTATTTGAATCATATCGTTATAAAAGACAAACAAGCGTATATGAGATACATTTCGGTCTGTTGTTTGTTGTTGCTGGGATTGACCCTTACCGGACAGGAAAGAGAGGGAGCGGTACTTTCTCTGGAGAACAATTCCCATGATTTTGGCAGGGTTTGGGAAGACAAGGGAAAAGTATCTCATACGTTCACATTTTCAAATACGGGCGATTTACCTTTGGTGGTCAATAACGTAAGAACTACCTGTGGTTGTACCGTTCCGAAATGGTCATCTGAGCCTGTTCTTCCTGGTAAACAGGGTTCTCTGACCGTTGAATTTGATCCTGAAAACCGGCAGGGATTGTTTCATAAAACCGTTCAGTTGCAGAGTTCGGCAATCAACAGTTCCATGTTTGTTACCATAACCGGCAGCGTAGTACCTCCTCTGAATAAGGAAAGGCTGGAGTACAGGGTCGGTGAGCTGAGTGTAAAATCCAGGCACATCAATTTCGGGTACATTTTTAAGGGAAAAACGGCCATGCAGACCTTAACCATTGCAAACAATACGGACAAGCCAATGAGTGTTGAAATTGATGATGTGCCGGAACACCTGATCGCATACATTTATCCGTCAGTACTTCAACCGGGAGAATATGGTCAGATTGAAATACTCTACAATTCGAATCTGCTGGAGGAATGGGATGTTGTTATAGACCGTCTGAGAGTAATCATTAACGGGGAGGAAGTGAAAAAGAACAAACTTGCTGTTACAGCAAACATAAGGGAAGATTTCAGGAAACTGACGGAAGATGAGCTTGCAAATGCCCCTGTGGCTCATTTTGAGGTTAAGGATCATGATTTCGGTACGATCGGAGCGGATAAACCGGTTAAGTGTTCCTTTGTTTTAAAAAATACAGGAAATACCGATCTGGTCATACGGGCTCTGAAACCTTCCTGTGGTTGTACAGTCGCCAAACTGAAACGAAAATCCCTGTCTCCGGGAGAACAGACAAAGATCGAAGCGGAATTTGACCCGGAAGGAAGGTCCGGTGAATTTAAAAATGCGATCGCCGTGATCACCAATGACCCGAAAGATTATAAACAATACCTTTCTGCCGAAGGCTATATTAAGCAGTAATAGCCATCATGGATCCATTATTATTTTTATTCTCATTGCCGGGGATATTTTTATTTTTACCTTTATTCAGGTGATCAGATCATGAATAAGGAAAAGAAAAATAAATCGGCACTTTCTGTCTCAAAGGGTGTAAACAAACCTCCGTCAGTGAACCCGAAGTTTCAGAAGGTCAAACCTGATGAGATAGATACGGATGAATACGTGGAAGGGATCTTAAACGGAAACCGGACCTTGCTTGGCAGGGCAATAACCCTGATCGAAAGTAATCTGACCGTACATATTGAACAGGCACAGGATATTATTGGCAGATGTCTTCCGCACACGGGCGATTCAATACGAATAGGTATTACGGGAGTCCCCGGTGTCGGGAAAAGTTCGTTTATTGAAGTTTTTGGCAGTTACCTTACTCAGACAGGACACAAGCTTGCCGTATTAGCCATCGATCCCAGCAGTGAACGTTCGAAAGGAAGTATTCTGGGAGATAAGACCAGAATGGAATCCCTGGCTTCCCACCCGGATGTTTTCATACGTCCTTCGCCTTCGGCAGGATCTCTGGGTGGCGTTGCCAGAAAAACAAGGGAAACCATACTGCTTTGTGAAGCGGCAGGATATGATGTTGTTCTGATCGAAACCGTGGGAGTGGGTCAGTCGGAAATAGCAGTGAACTCGATGGTGGATTTTTTTCTGTTGTTAATGCTATCCGGTGCCGGTGATGAATTGCAGGGAATAAAACGGGGAATTATGGAAATGGCCGATATGATCGCCATTACAAAATCAGACGGAAGAAATGTTCAAAACGTAATAAAAGCTGCCGAAGAATACAGATCAGCCCTCCATCTTTTCAGAACACCTGAGTCGGGATGGATACCTCCTGTTCTGACCTGCTCATCGTCCGAAAATACGGGGATAAAAGAGATTTGGGATGAGATCCGAAAGTACAGGGAACATACGGGAATTACCGGTTTTTTTCAATCCAGAAGAAAAGAACAGGCTTTGTACTGGATGAATGAAACCATTGAAGAAAGTCTTAAAACCCACTTTTACAGGGATGCTGCTATTCAAAAAAGAATGGAAGAACTTAAAGAAGAAGTGTTGAATGATAAAATAAATCCTTTTTCTGCGGCAAGGGAGATTCTGAGCGATTATTTTACTTTGGCAAAAAAATGATTTTGTTTATCACGTTGCT
>JASFVU010000476.1:0-3301 GCA_050049665.1 Bacteroidales bacterium
TTTCGCAAACTGCACATTTATACGGTTGGGAAACAATTCATGATTTTCAAGCAGGGGACCGTACTTCCTGATCTCTTCTTCCGACAGGTCATCTTTGATCACCACGCAATGAGGATTGCCTACCGACACACAATTCACTTCAAACTCCCTGTCTCCCGCTTTGATCTTTTCACCAATAAATTCCGGCTTATCGGAACTTACCGGAACATCGGAACTTTTAAAAATTGCCTTACCCATATCCACCGTAATCCTGTATGCCTTGCCGTTTCTCTCTTCCACAATGTCGGCGTAAACAATATCTGTCAGTGTTTCTACTGAAAACTGGCGTTTTGCCGTAAATCCATGGTCGTATAAATATTTACAAAAAATCCTCAGCCCGTTGCCGCTTTTTTCGGCTTCCGAGCCGTCAGGATTATATACCCTGAAGCCAAAATCAGCTCTTTCGGAGGGTACCTTCACGACAACACCATCCGACCCGATACCGAAATGAATGTTGCAAAGTCTTTTAACAGCGTTTTCTGTTAATTCAAAATCAATGTTCTCCCTGTCAAGAACGATATACTCATTTCCTAATCCATGCGATTTTACAAAAGAATTAATATCCATATCACCAGAATGTTTAAAGCAATTGAACCGGACCTGACCGGTAATGTAAGTATATAACCAAAGTAATGATATTAAAATGAAAGACGATAAAAATTCATCCTCAATTCACAAAATTTCTTGTCAGGTCATCCAGATTATCTCTTCTGCGGATCAATTTCGGGTTTCCTTCCAGATCAATCAGTACTTCCGCCGGCCGCAGCCTGTTGTTGTAATTTGAACTCATCGAATAGCAGTATGCGCCGCTGTCCAGGACACCCACAATGTCTTTCTCAAATATTTCAGGAAGCTCCCTGTCTTTGACAAGGATATCTCCTGTCTCGCAGATATTCCCTACAATCCTGACCTTTTCCTCTGTTTGTGATGCCCGGTCACTTTCCCTGTATATTTCAAGTTCGTGATAGGCATCATACATAGCGGGCCTGACAAGTACGTTAAAGCCAACATCGGTGCCGATGTATTTGATGCCATAATTCATCTTCACCGCATTCACCCTTCCCAGAAGGATACTGCTTTCCGCAACGATATACCTCCCGGGTTCGATCTTAAATTCTATTTCCTTCCCGTATTCAGAGACCCATTTGTTCAGGATCGGCGATAACCTTTTACTTAGCTCTTCCAGGTCGAGCCGGCCCTGTTTTGCCTTTTTCCGATATGGGATCCCAAATCCCCCGCCAAGGTCTATAAATTCAAGGTCATCGAATTCTTTTGCCACACGAAGGATATTCTCCGTACTTTTTATAAAAGCTTCACTATCCAGGAACAAAGAGCCGATATGCTGATTGATCCCGATCAGTTTCAAACCGTATTTTTTCAAAATGTCCTTAACATCCGGGACAAATCTGATCTCAATTCCGAACTTTGTTTTACTCCCCGCAGTTTTCACCTTTTCATGGTGACCGGCCCCGACACCCGGATTGAGTCTGAAGGCGATCTCTCCTCCCGGATTTAGTTTACCATACATCTCCAGTTGAGAGACCGAATCAACGGATATCTTTACTCCGTTCCGGATTGCATATTGTAATTCATCTTCGCTCACGTTATTGCAGATATAAAATATCTCATCAGGCCGGTAACCCGCTTTAAGATTAACATAGATCTCCCCGGGGGACATGGCATCCACCCTGAGACCTTCATCCCTGATAATCTTTAATAATTCGAGGTTGCTGTTTGCCTTTGGGGAGTAATTCACAACGAAATGGTCATATGACAAAAGTCCCTTGAGATCACAGCATCTCTTCCTCAAAATATATTCATTATAAACGTAAAGCGGAGTTCCGAATTCACCGGATAACCATACCGGATCGGTATTACCAAAAAAGTTTTTCTCCCTGCTGATGATCGAATAAATGTATTGCATTGCTTCTGTGAGATGGATATGTTCTTTATATTTGCGACAAAATTATCAAAATGGCGAAGATAAACGAAAACTATTTGAAATTGCAGGCCGGATATCTTTTCCCGGAGATTGGAAGGAGGGTTGGCGAATTTCAATCAAACCATCGGGAGGCAAAGGTGATAAAAATGGGGATCGGAGATGTTATACTCCCTCTTGTCCCAAGTGTTATAGAAGCTTTTCATGAAGGCGTTGAGGAAATGTCAAAACAGGAAACATTCAAAGGGTACGGTCCGGAGCAGGGATATGAATTTCTCCGTTCAGCCATTGCAACAAATGAATATCTGGACAGAGGGATGGATATTCAGACAGATGAGATCTTTATTTCAGACGGGGCAAAATGCGACACAGGCAATATCCTTGAGATCTTTGGCCATGATAATGTTGTTGCCGTTCAGGACCCTGTATATCCTGTTTACGTCGATACTGCGGTTATGGCAGGACGTACCGGAAAGATACAAAAGAACGGTTATTATGATAATCTTGTATATATGCCCTGCACCCCTGAGAATGGATTCATCCCGGAACTTCCTTCACAGAAGGTGGATATTGTGTTCCTGTGTTATCCGAATAACCCTACGGGTACTTCGGCAACCAGACATGAATTGAAAAAGTGGGTGGATTATGCGCTTGAAAACCGTACGGTCATTCTTTACGATGCAGCTTACGAAGCTTATATATCAGAAAAGGATATTCCCCATTCCATCTATGAGATAGAGGGAGCTGAACAAGTTGCAATAGAATTCAGAAGCTTTTCCAAAACAGCCGGGTTCACAGGTACGCGATGCGCATATACAGTTGTGCCAAAAGCATTGAAAGGATTCAGCTCTGATGGGAAAGAGCATTCCATGCATGCCCTATGGTACCGCAGACAGTCAACAAAATTTAATCAGGTTTCATACCCGGTTCAGAAAGCTGCTGCCGCCATTTATTCACCGTCAGGCAAAAAGGAAATTCTGGATACAATCGGTTATTATATGGAAAATGCGCGAATCATGCGTGAAAGTATGACCGGTATCGGATTTGATGTTTTCGGAGGAGTAAATGCCCCCTATGTATGGGTAAATTCCGGCAAAGGATTGAATTCCTGGGATCTGTTTGATAAAATACTAAAGGAAGCAAATGTCGTAGGAACGCCGGGATCAGGATTTGGCCCGTCGGGAGAAGGGTTCTTCCGGTTCTCAGCTTTTGCGTCAAGAGAAAATGTGGTGGAAGCAATGGACAGGTTAGGGTCTTTAACATTCTGAAATCTGAGTTTCATGAATAAAATGCCTGGCAATACTATGCAATAATTGAACTTCA
>JASFVU010000477.1:0-3287 GCA_050049665.1 Bacteroidales bacterium
TCGATTCAGCCGCAGCATCGTTGTCCGGTTTGGGGTTTAAAGTAACGTTTGGAAAACACTTGTTTTCCAGGTTCCATCAATTTGCAGGAACAGACGATGAGCGGGCGGGCGATTTCCGGGAGGCTTTGAACGATAGTAATGTCAGGGCCGTTTTTTGTGCCCGCGGAGGGTATGGCTCATTAAGGATTATAGACAAAATAGATTTCTCTCCTTTCGGGAAAGATCCCAAGTGGGTCATTGGATTCAGTGATATAACCGTTTTCCATTCTCTGTTGTGCCAGGCTTTTCATGCAGTGACAATCCACGCTCCCATGCCAATAAACAGTGAGAGCGATCATTTCAGCAACAATCTTGAACAGTTAAATGATTTGCTGCTGGGGCGGAAAAACGGCATTGTATTCCCTCATCATCCGTTAAACAGAAAAGGTCTGGCAAACGGCAGGATCATGGGAGGCAATCTTTCCATTATTCATAATCTGCAGGCCACTCCGTATGAACTGGATACCAATGACACCATACTTTTTATTGAGGAAGTCGGCGAACAATTGTATCATCTGGACAGGATGATGACCAACCTGCTGCTGTCGGGCAAACTTAAGAACCTGAAAGGACTGATCGTAGGAGGGATGACGGAAATGAAAGACAAGAGGACATCTTTCGGGAAGACTGCCTGTGAAATTGTTCTGGAAGCTGCAAGTAGTTTTGATTATCCCGTTGCATTCGGTTTTCCGGCGGGACACATGGAAAGCAATGTTCCTTTTTTACTGGGAACTCAGATAGAACTGAAAGTAACCGATTCGGAATCATCAGTCAAATATGTATCTTGAAACATGGGAGGTCACAATGAGATAGGTAAAAAAGGAGAACTTTTAGCGGCAGGCTATATCAAAAAGAAAGGTTACAGGATTGTCAGAACCAATTGGCGGTACAGGCATAAGGAAATCGATATTATTGCTTATGATGGTCCGGAACTGGTGATCGTGGAGGTCAAGCTGAGAAGCACGGATTATTTTGGCGATCCGAGTGAAGCCGTGACCAAAAAGAAACAACGTTTCCTGATAGAAGCGGCAGAAGCTTATCTTGGAACGATCGTCGAAGCACCGGAGGTACGCTTTGATGTAATTTCGATTGTTGCCGGGGGCAGCAGGTATGAAATTGACCATATTACTGATGCATTTAACCCTTAAGTATGAACATTGAATCTTTACGTGAATATTGTCTTTCCAGGAGAAATGTTACCGAAAGCTTTCCCTTTAATGATACGGCCCTGGTTTTTAAGGTAGCTGATAAGATGTTTGCATTACTTGACCTGTCAGAAGAGAAGAGAGGGATAAGCCTGAAATGCGATCCCGAATTCGCAATTGAACTTCGGGAGCGGTATCCGGAAGTAACACCGGCATACCACTTCAATAAAAAATACTGGAATGGGATCGATCTTAATGGAAATATTACGGCAGATCAGGTTAAAGAATGGATCGATCATTCTTATGATGAGGTAGTCAAAAAATTACCGAAGGGCCTTCGTGATCAGATAAATACCTGACAGACGGTTTGTTTTCCATGATTTTCAGACAGAACAATTAAATCCATATTACCAATGAAAAAAGTCATTCGCTATTTTTTGCAGGGCTTGCTGTTCATCGCACCCGCAGCAATTACGATCTATATTGTATACGTTGTATTTACGTTTCTTGACGGGGCTATTCAGGACTTCTTTGAAGCCTATATGCCGTTCAGGATACCTGGTTTGGGTTTACTGGCATTGCTGGTGATCATAACCATTCTGGGGTTTATCGGGCAGAGCATCATTTTCCGGCCGTTCCGGTACCTGCTGGACAGGTTGTTACGGAACGCTCCGATTGTTAATGTGGTATACTCTGCCATCAAAGATCTGTTATCTGCTTTTGTAGGGAAAGAAAAAAAATTCAACAAGCCTGTTCTTGTGAAAGTAAATCTTATCTCCGATCTGGAAAAAATAGGGTTCCTTACCACGGAAGATCTGAACGAACTGGGTATTAAAGATAAGGTAAGTGTTTATTTTCCCCATTCTTATAATTTTTCAGGCGAAATGTTTATTGTCCCGAAAGAGCATATCCGGCCGCTTTCCATACCCCCGGCCGAAGCTATGAAGTTCATCGTTTCGGGGGGAGTGACAAAAGTATAGAATAGTAATTAAAAATTAGGAATGAAGAAGAAAGTGTTTATCCCTGATGAGTTGATTAACTGACTAATCGATTAACTGATGAAATGAAGATTCTGATAAGCTTATAGTTTGGTTCAATTAATCGGTTCACCAGTTTACCGATTCATCAGTTTCACGATTACACAATTAAACATTTTAACAGGCCCGGAAACCAGCATCAAGCACCCAGTACCAGGGAACTGGCAGCAACAGCCGCTTCTCTTAAAACAGATTGTCGACAGATAAATACCTTTCTCCGGTGTCGTAATTAAAGCCCAGTATTTTGGATCCTTTGGGGATTTCCGGCATCTTTTTGGCAATGGCTGCCAGGGTAGCACCGGAAGATATGCCGACGAACAGGCCTTCTTCCAGGGCGGCCTTCCGGGCAAAGTCAAATGCTTCCTCTTTGGTTACCTGTATGGTTCCGTCGACGGCACCAACATGGAGGTTCTCCGGGATAAATCCGGCACCAATTCCCTGTAACGGGTGTGGTCCGGGTTTCCCTCCGCTGATAACCGGCGAAGCTTCGGGCTCCACAGCGAAAACCTTCAGGGAAGGATATTTTTCTTTTAACACTTCGGCTACTCCGGTAATATGGCCGCCTGTACCAACTCCGGTGATCAGGTAATCGATCCCGTCAGGAAAGTCATTGATTATCTCCTGTGCGGTAGTGGTTTTATGGATTTCCACATTGGCCGGGTTATCAAATTGGGAAGGCATCCATGCCTTCGGATTTTTACCGGCCATTTCCTCAGCTTTTTCAATGGCTCCTTTCATGCCTTTTTCCCGGGGTGTCAGTTCAAACTCGGCGCCGAAAGCAGCCATGATCTTCCTTCTTTCCAATGACATGGATTCGGGCATAACAAGGATCAGTTTGTATTTCCTGACACTGGCAACCATAGCCAGTCCGATACCTGTATTTCCCGATGTGGGTTCAATGATAACAGAGTCTTTTTTAAGCAGGCCCTTTTTTTCAGCATCTTCGATCATGGAAAGGGCTATTCTGTCCTTTATGCTTCCGGCCGGATTGTTTTTTTCCAGCTTTACCCAAACTTCATAATCCTTGTTGTAGATGTTGTTTATTTTTACATGTGGAGTGTTTCCT
>JASFVU010000478.1:0-3283 GCA_050049665.1 Bacteroidales bacterium
CTACACCGGTTTCCGGTATAATTAATGTAACAGGCAGACCGGATGCTTATAAACTGGAGCAGAATTATCCGAATCCGTTTACCGGTATAGCAACGATTGCATTTGATATTCCTCATAACACATACGTTTCACTGAAAGTATATTCCGTTCTTGGAGAAGAAATTACCGAGCTTGCCGGCAAGGAATATGTTTCAGGGAAGCATACGGTGGATTTCAATGCCACAGGTCTGTCAAAAGGCATATACTTTTATACACTTAAAACGGATAGTTACTCTGTAAGCCGAACGATGATCTTACAAACTGAATAGCTGATCAAGATATTCCATACATGAATCGGCGGGCATACCTTAGCAAGTAATGAGATATGAGATTTTAAGTTATTTGCTTATCAGATTATTGGCTTTTGGCTTGTTAGCGCAATCAACCGAACTCGCCTTGGGCGAGAGAGCTCCTTCTCCGAAATAAATCTACGAAGGAGAAGCTCGGCGAAGCCAAACTCCCACGCTTGCAGCGTGGTCAGACAAGATTGCTCCACAGGCTATCACTCTCAGCAAAAACTTTACCCAATACGGAAAAATTTTCAAGTCCAATCTAAACTAAGTTTTCCCGGTAAATCCTTGCCTGCGAAGCTAAGGGCCGGTTCCGTATCCATCTTGCATCATCCGGATAACGAGGAATAATATCCACTTTAAATGAAAGGGGTAGTAAACGGGAAGTCGAAGTAAAAAATGAACAACAGAGCACCCATTCGACTCCGCTCAGGGTGACCTACCGTAATGCAGTCATGCTGAGCGTAGTCGAAGCATGTTCCGTAGACGAATCACTCTTTCCCGATTGAATCGGGACTCAGGGTGACCACTAGTATTAGATCGAGCTATTTTTCCAGAACGGAGACCTTTTTTGTTCCCTTTTTTGTGTGGATGATAAAAAAGGAAATCGAACTGTTTGGGAACAGTTCGAAAAAATGGCTTGTGTGATAGAAAATTAATCCTCCTTCGCCCCGAGGTCTCGGGGCTTCGGCGGACGAGAAGGTTGTGGTTTAATTCCCCCACCCTCCGGGTCGGAAACAAAGGATTCCATTTGATACCTCGTGGGCTCTGCCCCGGGGTAATTCATTTACTATTTGAATTACTCATTCCCGGGGATATGCTGCTGATTGCAGTTAAAACGACCGGCAGCAGGTGTTTTTCATTGACTCAGTATTCAATTTCCAATGGTACGTCCTTTGCTGTATTTACCAATATTTTCATATCATTTAACCCGATCTGTCCTTTATAGATGCTTTTTTCTTTGTTCAGCCGGTTTACCTTTGTATGCAGATCAACCGGGTCGGCTTTTGTGACCTTCTCAACCGTATCAATTCCCAGGTCGTAAAGCATCCGGGCAAAAGTTGTTCCTACCCATCGTATTCTAGACAGGTCGGTCAGTTTTGTCAATTCCAGAATAATCTGATCATTGATTCCCGTGAGAGAAGCAAGCTCTTTCCTTTTTTCCGGGTTGATCACCCTGTCGAATAAATTCACGGTATTTCTGATGCCTGTCTTCTCCAGTTTTGAAACGGTGTCATCGGAAATCCCGGGAAATTCTCTGATCTTATTCGGTTTGGGCAGCATACTGTTCAGTTCTCTGAGCAAAATGGTCAGGTAGTCTCCCGATAAGCAACCGGCTTTTTGCAGTTCTGCGAATTTGGATTTTTCTTTGAGTAACCGGAGCAGTTCTTCTACATTTTTTATGCCCGTACTTTTCAGATAATCAAACCTTTCGTACAGTCTCTCTTTGAGGATCATTCTGCTGGGCGGCAAATAGGCCGATTCCAGTTTGGACTTATAGTCGTCAATAGTGACTTTTGCTAAATCAGGGTAATATCCCATTATTTATTGGTATTTATAAACAAACATAACAAATGATCAGGTCCCTTTTCAGATCTTCAGATTCACATAGGTTTTACCGGAACACAGATATCGACGGTTATTTTATCGTCTTTGGGCTCTTCCGGATACATTTCGAAACAAGGCTTATCATCCGGCTGGTATCCGCTTGTTGGAAACCACTGACCGTATACCCAGTCCCAAGCCTGCTGAAAATCCTTAGCAGTAAGTTCAAAACGGGCAATGACATACTTTGCAGCTTCAATCTCCATTTTGCCGACTTCACCATCAACTTTTGTTTCGGCAGGAACGGTAATGCAGACACTCATTCTGAGTTTGTCTTCAATAGTAACATTAGGATCATCATGGTATACGATCAATGACCTGAAATCTTTTCCACCGAGCAAACCCCGCGGACCTGCCCAGGAAAATAACTTGTTCCAGATATTCTCAAAAAGTTTTTCATTACCCTTGTACGGGCCAATATGCCTTATATAGGCAACAGTCATTTTCGGAAGTTCTTTAACTTCCACACTTTTGTTTAATTTCATGTTTGTCCTCCATTTAATGGTTTTTAAATCGGGACAAAAGTACATGACAGGCTTTTCATCCTGTTGTTGTTTATTGCTATCGGGTTGACTTAAATTGCTATTTTGAAGTTTTTCTTTCCTGTATTGGGAAGCAGGGATATTGAAACAATGCTTAAAGTTCCTTGAAAATACCGAAACATCGGAAAAACCACATTTATAAGCTATTTCAGTAATGCTTTTTTTCCTCTCGGTTAAGATCAGTGTTGCTGCTTTTTCAATCCGGAGACGCAAAATAAACTGAAACGGGGTCTCTCCCGCAATTGAATGAAAGATCCTGCTAAAATGGAATTTGGAAAAATTAGCCACAGCAGCCAGTTCTTCCAGTGTCATTGGTGTATCAAGATTCGATTCGATATAATCAAATGTTTTGTAAATTCTTGATTTGTATTCACTTTCCAGTTGTTCTGAATCACTCATGTCTGACTATGTGAAATTTTAATTTTATGTTTTATTTTATACAATTTCAATTCCCAGAGCCGGTAATTGTTTTACGCTGTGATAAGTTAAAGCAGCTTTGAGACATATTTTTAATTTTTGTTCGGGGACACTGTCATTCATATCAAAAACTATGGCCCTGTTCCCTTCATACTTAAATGTGTCGTTAAAGACCATCCTGAAGGTAGGGACCAGCTTGCTTGTACATTTGAAATAAACAGCGTACTGATCGGGCTTTTTTTCCTTCCAGTCAATTCTGATTGTACTTCCTTTTTTAACCAGAAAGCTGGGCTCACCCCATTTCAGGGTTTCATCCAGATTGGTTATTCCCTCTGTTTCAGTTGCTGCTTCAATAATTAACCTGCGAAGGGTCAACAGTTTTTTCCGGAC
>JASFVU010000480.1:0-3281 GCA_050049665.1 Bacteroidales bacterium
CAGCAGCATGAAAAACAATAAAGCGAACAAACAGGACGGTCTGGGTGACATTGGAATTTCTGTTTAAAATGAACGATGTATTGCTGACTCAACCTACCTCTGACGAACCGGTAAGCCTGACCGGACTTCCTGAAACTGCATTGCACTAACTACTTTTTATCCCTTTCCCTTGTTCCTTAACCCCTGAAATCTAACGCCAAAAGCCTGCTGCAAAAGGGATAAATCTATCAAAAATACGTTATGTTGAGCTTCTCCTATTTCTTACCGTCTAAAGTATAAAGTATTTTTTAAAAAATCAAAAAATTGATTTTTGATTTTCATGAAAGAAATGCTTTGGTGATCTGTGATAATGAGCAGGCCGGATTGACTGCGTCGAGCTTGTTTGCCATAGGCGAACTTCAGTTGCCGCGCTCCATCTCATTCCGTTCGCAGCGACAGTATAAGATTATGATAACTGGATATGCAGAATGGTGTCCAAAAAGTCTTTGTGTCTCTTTGCGTCTGCTTTGAGTAACTTTGCGGTATAGTTATAATTGGCTGTTACACAAAGAGTCACAAAGAAGACACTGAGTTTCACAAAGTGAAAATATTCTCTGAAAGAATGTTGTTTCCTACTTTTTGGACACCCTCGAAATATTTCAGATATATCCACACCTCATTAAATACCCAGAATGTATTCGATCAGATTGACATCCCTGCCAATGCCCAGTTTTTTCCGCAACCGGTAACGGCTTACTTCAACCCCGCGGATGGAAATGTTCATGAGCGGGGCGATCTCTTTTGTGGAGATGTTCATCTTCAGATAAGCACAAAGCCTTAATTCCTTGGGAGTCAATTCGGGATGTTTTTCCTTGAGCCTTTGAATGAAGTCCTGATGGACCTCATCGAAATACTTGTCAAATACCTGCCAGTGCCTCTCATTGCGTAAGTCGCTGTCGATCTTCTTCACGATCTTTTTTATTTCACTTTCCATGTAATCACTTTTGGCACTTCCCGATATGCCCAGCAACTCGTTCTTAAGGAACCTCAGGAATTTATTCTTCTGGATGAGGTGCATCGTGGAGTTTGCCATTTCCATATTCTTATGCCGCATTTCGATTACCAGTTGTTCGTTCTTCAGCCTGTCGATCTCCTGTTCCGACAGCTCCGCTTCCTCCCTGTATTTTTTTTCTTTTTTATCGAGTTCGATGCTGTGTTTTTGTTTTTCGTAATGCCTGGTTTTCTCTATCTTATGTCGCAGAAACAACAGATTGACAAAGGCGATCACGAGAAATAACAGCATGTACAGGATATAGGCTAATTTCGACCGGTAAAACGGAGGCGTTATGATAAACCGGAACCGTGCCGGGTGACTTTCGTTCCGGTAGATGTTTTTTGCCCTGACTTCAAAAACATATTCTCCTGCCGGCAGGTTGGTATATTCTTTAATGCTTCTGTCCGACCAGTCTGACCAGTTTTCCTCGAACTCACTTAACCGGTATGAATACTGGATGTCGTTCGGCGCTTCAAAGTAGGGCGTAAAAAAACTGAATGACATCGAATTATACTTATATGGCAGGATTGTTTCCTGACCGGCTTCGGCCTCGTCCGGGTTTTCGGTCACCCTGTAGAACAAAGTTGAATCGGAGTGTTTGCCATGTATTTTTACCTCGCCGATAAAAGCATTGTACGGTCGTTTAAAATCTTTTTGTTTCGAAGGATCGTAATGGATCATTCCTTTCTGGCTGCCGATGAACACATTGTTCTTATCGTATACATAGATGTTTTCAAAGGAGCCGGATATGAATTGATTCCGGATCCGGTGGAACGGTATATCGATATCGGTATAGGTCCCGTCTTCCTGCAACCGGTAAACTCCCATTCCTGCCTGACCGAAATACCAGATATCGCCGTAGTAGTCTTCGATGATCTTTGTGATCCCCGTTGTTTTTGCAAACAGGGAATTGTACTTTTCATTTGTGAGAAAGGTATCGTTTGCACTATCGTATTCAAAGAATCCGTCATTGCTGACGACAAGGAATTTATCATGAATTTCCGTCAGGCTGTATGGAAGTTCGGGCAGGCCGTGTCTGGTATTATACAGATGTGACTCTTCAACAGTTCTCAGGTCGCCCGACAGGGTGAACCGGAATATTCCTTTATAACCATGGGTCACCCACAGATTCCCTTCCTGATCAAACAGCATGTCCTTGCACGATTCGCTGACACCTTTCAGGTAACCCAGGTTTTCCCATCCTGCCATCGACTGCCTGTTTTTTTTATAGAGCATTAAACCGTTATAAGTCCCCCCGATCAGGTAATCTTCATTGCCCGGAACAATGGCATAATCCCATCCGCCTTCTTCTTCCGATATTTTATAGGCCCGGAACCCGTTAATGATAAAGGTCCCGAAGTTATGCCCGCAGAACAGGGCATCGTCAATGATCTCCAGTTTCCAGACCTGTCCCATGGTGCCTTCTACAAGCTTAAAACCGGAATTGATCATATTCTGATTCCCGATGTCCGACAGTTTTTTGGCGAACAATCCCTGGTTGGTCCCTATATACAATATTTTGTTATGAACGATCGATGCGTAGGAGGTTTCAATGTTGTAGCAGTAATTCAGCACCGTTATCGGTGAGCTGACTTCAAGCATATCTATCCCGTTATCAAGGCCAAGCCACAGGTTCCCGGACCTGTCGGAAAATAAGCTTAGCACTGTATTGTTCTGTAATCCCTTGTACCTGTTGACGTGTTGTATGATCTTCCCCTGCATATTAATAACGTATACGCCGTTCTGGATGGTCCCTATTGCCAGCTGATCATTTTCAAGACGGATACCGGTATAGATCTGATCTTTAATGAATCGTGAATTCAGTTCGGCCTGCCAGGGGACCAGTTTTTTATCCTTTAAGACAAAGATCCCGTTATTGGTCGTTCCCAGCAAATAATCTTCCACACCCCGTTGTATGAGGAAGGTGATATCATTGTCCCTGAAAAAACTCCTGTTCCTGTAGTATAGCTGAAGATTCCTTCCCTTGAGCAGGAAGATGCCTTCGCTTCTGTCAACAACAAATAAATTGTTGTCGACAAAGTAGGAAAAGCCAAACCGCGATCCGGCGGAAAATGATCTCAGCTCTCCGTCGGCAAGCAGAAAGATCTTCAGGAACGACTGAAAAACAATGCCGTACCTTGTTGAGTAGATCCTCCATATTTCCCCGAAATTTTTTTCGTCGCCGGGTAACTTTTCCGACAGGGAATGGTAGGATAATTTTCCCTTGTCTCCTTCGGACAGGTATCCG
>JASFVU010000479.1:0-3281 GCA_050049665.1 Bacteroidales bacterium
AGCTGCTCTTGTATCCATTAAGATGGAAACTCCGGGCCCCTTTAGTGGTACGCTTAAAGAGGTTTACAAAAGGATAGAAGAAAAACACTCTTAAAACTCAGATAAAATGGGTCATCCTGTTTTGAAAGATGTCTTTCAAAACGATTTCTATATTGGCGCAGCGCTTAATGTTGATCAGATCTGTGACAGGGAGCCTGAGGCAAGGGACCTTGTTGCCAGGCAATTCAACAGTATCACTCCGGAAAATATAATGAAATGGGAAGAGATTCATCCTGAACCGGGACAATACGATTTCGAAGCCTCAGACCGGTATGTAGCCTTTGGTGAGAAGCATGATATGCATATCATAGGTCATGCTTTGGTCTGGCATGATCAGACGCCGGATTGGGTGTTTCAGGATGAATCGGGAAATCCTTTGAGCCGGGCAGCACTACTTGAACGGATGAAAGAGCACATTTTCACTGTGATGGGACGCTATAAAGGACGTATCCATGGATGGGATGTTGTCAACGAAGCTGTTACGAAGGATGGTTCTTTTAGAAAAAGCAAGTGGTTGGAGATTATTGGCGAAGACTACGTACAAAGGGCGTTTGAATTTGCACGTGAGGCCGACCCGGAAGCAGAACTCTATTACAATGAGTACGATTATGAATTCGGTCCGAAAACCGAAGGTGTCATCCGGCTTATCCGGGATCTGCAGTCCAATGGTGTCCGGGTGGACGGTGTTGGCATCCAGGGGCACTGGTTTCTGGACTATCCGAAAATGGATTTACTTGAAGCTTACGTCAGGGACTTAAGCAGTCTGGGCGTAAAACTGATGATCACTGAACTGGATGTAGGTGTACTGCCCTTTTATCCGGTCGATTCTACGATCGTTTCCCTTTCCTCTTTCGACTCAGAAAAACAGAAAGAGATCAATCCTTATCCTGATCGTCTTCCGGACGCTGTCCAGAAAGACCTGGCACAGCGGTATACTGAACTCTTTTCATTCTTCAGAAAGCACAGGGATATCTTTGGACGGATTACTTTTTGGGCGGTGCATGACGGTCAATCATGGCGTAATTACTGGCCCATCACCGGACGGGCTGATTATCCTGTGCTGTTCGACCGGAGCTGCCGGCCAAAGCCTGCGTTCGATGCCGTTGTCCTGACAGTGGAAGAGGATTAAAAAGCAATATTACGGCGGGAAAGATCAAACTCTCTTTTTACAATTCCGGCTTTTTTCAGGCTGAAATTTTTTATGGTTTGTTGCGACGGTCCACCGATAAAAATATCAAACCGGATAAGACGGATTACAGGGAAGGGCGAAACAATGAACGGAATGGCTTATGGAAAAAAGAGCGTGGCTTTATCATCCAGTTGTTTCCATAGTTTGGCTGATTCTGACCATAGCTTTTCACCTTCTCTTTTGTCATAAACCTTTTCGTCCATACGTTTGGGAATGAACATATGAAGATATTCATTGGTCCTGTTAGTAAAGTCATCTGATGATGCAAGGTATATGACAGGTCTTGCAGCTTTTTTTGGTGAGCGGAATATGATAAAAAATATCGCTTTTAATAAAATTCTTATTATAAATGGTGTTTCTCTTATAATGTTTGTATTTACCGGTCCCGGACAAATACAATTTACCTGAACTACTGTTTTATCCATATTAAGCCGCCTTGACAGCTCTGTAGCAAAGGTGTTTAATACCAATTTGAAATAACTGTAGTTAGAGATAGCTTTTGAAACACCATATTTGAAATACCTTCCGAATTCGGTATAATCAATATCTGACGATCCCCTGTGTGAGTCTGATGAAATAAAAACAAGACGAGGTTGCTTGTTTTCATCGGGAATGATTACTTTTTGAACAAGCAAAAGATTTATCAGAATAAAGTTCGAGAAGTAGTTAACATGGAAAAGTTCGTCCTGGCCCGATTCTGTTTTACGGGATCTCGAAGCAGCAGAAGCAGCATTCAGAATGATAACGTCCGGGTATATGTCATTTTTTTTCAGGTTGTTCACAAAATCATGGATAGTGCCGATCTTGTTCAGATCGATATACCTCATTTCTACTTTATCCGATCCGCTGAGTTCTTTCACTTTTTCCCCTGCTTCGGGGATCTGTCGACGGCAGGCCATGATCACCCGGGCATCCCTCTTAGCAGCTTCAACGGCCATGGCAAAGCCCAGTCCGGAATTGGCGCCTGTGATCAGGACCGTTTTACCATGAAAATTATCGGTTTCCCTGAAACGGGATTCCAGTTCCTGTTTTCTGAACAGGTCGTAAAAACCTGCCAGTGCTGCCACAACCGGGTTATCGAACCTTCCTTCTGCCATAAAATTTATTCCATGAGATAAACGAAACAGCTAAAATACGACGATTCGCTCTGAATGAACAAATTTCAGGAGACAAATCCCGAATTACAATGAAGCTCCGGAAAACAAATCTCAATACTCAAAGACCTGTGTAATCGTGAAATTGATTAATTGATGAACTGGTGAACTGAATAAATGAAATATACGACTAGTTTTTCGGAATTTTCTTTCCATTAGTTATTCGATTACTTAGGTTTTATGTAATTCAGCACCTTTTCTATTGGATACCGTCTGGGAAAAATTGCGTAGCAATTCAAGTAAGCCTTTCAGGCGGGAGGGCATTCTGGAGGAATTTTGTCTGAGCGACGACGAAGGAGGAGTGAGTTTAATTCCGCAGGGAGAAAGGCTTACGATAGAATTCAAGCTATTTTTCCTGAACGGAGACCTTTTTTGTTTCCTTTTTTATGTGGATGATAAAAAAGGAAATCGAACTGTTTGGGAACAGTTCGAAAGAGAGGCTTGTGCGTATGAAATTAATTGAATGAATCCATAAAATGGATGAAACATTGAATTTTATTAAATGAAACAAACCATTGGCTTATCAGGATCTTCATTTCACCAGTTATTCGATTAATTCAATTATTAAGAAGTAAACTAAAAATTCAGGCATATTCATATATAAATAATTTATAGCTTAAAGAAGTTTTTTATTCAGGAACGTCTATTTTTGGTTTTGAAAAGCCGGACATTTAAATTTCAATTTTACTGATATGAAACAAGCCCCGCCAAAAGCGGAGCATTTCCATCTGACCATTGAAAATAAAATATAACAGATGAAAAAAAGAACCTTATTCATTGCTGCCCTTGTTGTGGTTTCTGCAGCATGTTCACAGAAACAGGAGTCTGATAAAAAAACGGAAAAGTATCAGATTCCGCATTTAAACAGGCAGGGTAATACCACTCAGCTGATTGTGGAT
>JASFVU010000481.1:0-3276 GCA_050049665.1 Bacteroidales bacterium
TTCTCTGTTAATTTTATTGCCGCTGAATAGGAACAGGTTATCGCTTCATCTACAGGCAGACCGATAACAGATGTTATACTTTACCAAGTAAAAATATATTTATGAGCTTTGATTATAATACCAGCAGAAAACAACTTGTATTGCCCGAATACGGAAGAAATATCCAGAAGATGGTTGATTACATAAAATCCGTTGAGGACCGTGAAGAAAGAAACCGTCTGGCTAGTGCCATCATATCCATTATGGGTAACCTGAACCCCCATTTAAGAGATATTAACGACTTTAAGCATAAGTTGTGGGATCACCTTGCAATTATCGCTGACTTTGAACTGGACATTGATTATCCGTATGAGGTCCCGAAGCCGGAAATGTTTCAAACCCCTCCGAGACAGGTTGAATACGGCACACACAGCATCCGGTTCCGTCATTACGGAAAATCGCTTGAACTCATGATCAATGCCATCTGTGAAATGTCTGATGATAGCGAAAGAGAAAGGCTCGCCAATGTTGTTGCCAATCACATGAAAAAGTCATACCTCACCTGGAATCGTGATACGGTGAATGATGAAGTCATCCTCAACGACCTGAAAAAAATTTCCAAAGGCAGGATAAATACGGAAAATATTAAGCTCAATGAGACTCGTGAAATTATCGGAAAGAAAAGAAACAAACGAAATATGAGGAAAAAATAAATATTCCCTGGTTCATGAGTTCATTTCAAATTGATGGAGGCCACAGATTAAAAGGGACTTTAACTCCACAAGGAGCCAAAAATGAAGCCCTTCAGGTTATTTGTGCTTCGCTGCTCACGGCTGAGGAGGTTGTGATTGATAATATCCCGGATATCATTGATATCAGGAACCTTATCCTTCTGCTTTCAAATTTAGGTGTTCATATCAAAAGGTTTTCCCCTTTAAAATACAGTTTTAAAGCCGAAAAGATCAACCTTGAATATTTGCTCTCCGAAGAATACACAAAACTCAGCGCAAGCCTGCGGGGTTCGGTAATGATCATTGGTCCCCTGCTGGCCCGGTTCGGCAAAGGATACATTCCAAAACCGGGAGGAGATAAGATAGGCCGCAGACGGCTGGATACCCATTTTAACGGATTCATCAGGCTGGGTGCAAAATTTATATACAACCAAAAAAAAGATTACTATATTGTCGAAGCCAAAGCATTACAGGGAGCTTACATGTTACTGGAAGAAGCCTCTGTTACAGGTACGGCCAATCTCGTTATGACAGCTGTTTTTGCCAAAGGAAAGACCACCATTTATCATGCAGCCTGTGAGCCCTATATCCAACAATTGTGTAAAATGCTCAACAAAATGGGAGCAAAAATTTCAGGTATCGGCTCCAATCTTCTTACTGTCGAAGGAGTAACACAATTGAAAGGGTGTAACCATTCTCTGCTGCCGGATATGATCGAGATCGGCAGTTTTATCGGACTTGCCGCACTGACAGGATCAGAGATCACCATTAAAAATGTTGGGTATGAACATCTGGGTATCATCCCCAGATCCTTTCAAAAGCTGGGAATACAATTCGGACTTACAGGGGACGATATTTATATCCCATCGCAGGATCATTACGAGATAGAGACATTTATTGACGGATCGATCATGACCATTGACGATGCTCCCTGGCCGGGTCTCACTCCCGATCTGTTGAGTGTCATCCTTGTTATAGCCACACAGGCAAAGGGAAGTATCCTGATCCATCAGAAAATGTTTGAAAGTCGCCTGTTCTTTGTCGATAAGCTCATCGACATGGGAGCCCAGATCATACTCTGTGATCCTCACCGGGCAACCGTCATCGGATTGGATAAACGTGTTAAACTCAGAGCCACTACCATGACCTCCCCGGATATCCGGGCAGGTGTGGCACTCCTGCTTGCCGCCCTTTCGGCCGAAGGAACAAGCATCGTTCAGAACATTGATCAGATCGACAGAGGATATCAGAACATCGATGGCAGATTAAACGCAATCGGAGCTAAAATCACCAGAATTAATGACTAATCCCAAAACATTAAGCACTGCTGCCGGATTTATCCTATTGGTCCTCATCACTGTTGCTGTCTTTGCCTGCTCAGACACCGGGAGAAAAACAGACAAGGCCGAAACCCCGGTTAAGCAAGGACTGAAAATCGGGAACAAAGCCCCTGACCTGGCTTACCAGGACCCGAATGGTAAGGTCATCCGGCTTTCTTCATTGCAAGGTAAGCTCGTACTTATAGATTTTTGGGCTTCCTGGTGTGCTCCCTGCCGGCGGGAAAATCCAAACCTTGTTGCTATATATCAAAAGTACCGGGATAAGAAATTCAAGGGAGGCGACGGTTTTACAATATACAGCGTTTCATGCGACAAGGAAAAACAGGCATGGATAAATGCCATTGAAACCGATCAACTGATCTGGGAAAACCATGTCAGCGACCTCAAAGGATGGAATGCGGAAGGTGCTGTTATTTACAGGATCAATGCCATCCCTTCAAATGTATTGATTGACGGACAGGGAATCATACTGGCATGGAATCTCCGGGGAATGCAACTGGATCAGAAGCTCAGTTCGCTGATAAAATAATTGTCCCGGCCAATGCTGCGCTTTTGCCTGTCATTTTGACCGTCATTCTTTGTTGGCAGGCATTTTGAGTAAGAAATAACCTGAAAATAAAAATCAGTATGACTAATGATTATCGCTTATGAGTAAGAAAACCATGAATGCAGGTGGTAAAAGCAAAGCAGGAAACACAGCAGATAAGAAGCCATCGGACATAGAAAGCCGGCAGAAAAGTAGCGCTCATAAAAATAAGCAACAAAAAAAAGACATTAAGTCAGAGGTTGACAGCAAAGCGCAGGACAAAAAATCGGAACCGGATAAATTAAAGGAAGAATTAAAAGAATGGCACGATAAATATTTACGATTATCTGCCGAATTCGATAACTTCCGGAAACGGACAATAAAAGAAAAAGCGGATTTGTTAAGACTTGCCAATGAAGGTCTTCTGATCGATCTTTTGTCGGTCGTGGATGATTTTGAAAGAGGCATTGATACGATCGATAAATCGGACAACCTGGATGCGCTAAAATCAGGCATACATCTGATTTATAACAAATTCGGTGACTTTATAAAACAAAAGGGACTGAAAGAAATCGATGCACTGGAAAAACCATTTGACATCGATTACCATGAAGCAGTAACCAAAATTACGGCTCCCGAAGAAAAGTTAAAAGGGAAGGTCGTGGATGTCATTGAAAAAGGGTATATATTGAATGACAAA
>JASFVU010000483.1:0-3274 GCA_050049665.1 Bacteroidales bacterium
GATGCCTTCATTAACGGCATCTTCAAACCAAAGGTCGAACTGGATAAAAGGATCTCCCGAAAGGCTGTTTTCGGTCAGCTTTTCTCTTCCGTAATCTTTTCTTAGGTTATCTGTATTTTCCACGCTGCAATTTAGGATTCTAAAACCGACAAAGGATCATCATTGTTCGAGAGGGTCGTCAGGTTTGCATTTTTTATACTGGCATTCAATTCAAAACCTATCAATAAAACAAGAGCATTAAAATTCAGCCATAACATCAATGCAACCAGAGCGCCAATGGAACCGAAAAACTTGTTGAACTGGGCGAAGTTGTTCACAAAGTAGGAAAATCCCAGAGATGCAACAACCGTGAGAATGGTCGCCAGGGTTGAGCCGGCTGAAAAAAATCTCCATTTCGTTTTTCTGGAAGGGGCCATATAATAGAGGAACGAAATACAAAAAAAAGTCAGGCCGACAATTACGATCCATTTGCCGAACATGATCAGGTAAAATGTGAAATCTGTTTCAATGTAACCGTTGGAACCAAGATTTTCGATAATGATATTGTTTAAAAACATGATGAGTGTTGCAAGCAGCACGAGGGTATAGAAAATGAAAACCAGGGTAATGGCAGCAAGTCGCTGGTCAAACCACGATCGTGTTTCAATGGTATGGTAGGTGGCATTGAACGCTTCGATCATGCCATGAGTGCCTTTCTGTGCAAAAAACAGACTTACCAGCAAACCAAACAGAGGAAGGCCACTTCGTTTCCGGAAGATCTCGTTTAAAAATGACTCGATGGCAATATAGGAATCTTCGGGCATAACATCATTGAATACTTCAAAGAGTTCCTGCTGGAGGTTCTCGATCGGGAGGTACGGGATCATGGCCATGAGAAAAATGACACCCGGCCCTAAGGCCAGCATAAAATTAAAAGCAATGGATGAAGCCCTGGTATTTAACGATCCTTTTTGCAGCCCCCGGATAAAAAACCAGATGACACCATACAAAGGCACTTTATCAAAGCCGGGCAAAGTAACAAATTTCAGCTTTTCCCCGATCCTGTGGATCTGTTTGTCAAAAATCCTGTATGTCCTGTTGTAAGATGGCTCGTCCATAAGCAGAACTAAAAATCAATGGCCTTCAGGCTCAGGTCAATGCTTCCGATCTGGTGTGTAAGCGCACCGATTGAAATATAATCCACACCACATTCGGCATAATCACGTACATTAAGCAATGTAATGTTCCCTGAAGACTCTGTTTTGTATTTTCCCCCGATTATTTCTACTGCATTTTTTGTATCCGGTATGGAAAAATTATCCAGCATGATAAAATCAATACCTCCCGTTTTCAGTATTTGTTTTACATCTTTCATGTTCCTGGCTTCTATTTCTATTTTCAGATCCAATCCTTTTTCATCCAGGTATTTGTTTGTATTCCGGATAGCACTATTAATTCCACCGGCAAAATCGATGTGGTTATCTTTGATCAGGATCATATCATATAACCCCATCCGGTGGTTCTCTCCCCCTCCGAACTTAACCGCCGCTTTATCCAATAGCCGCATGCCGGGAGTTGTTTTCCTGGTATCGAGGATCTTGGTTTTCAGGCCGTTGAGTTTCTGAACGTAATGGTTTGTCTGAGTTGCAATTCCGCTCATTCGCTGCATAATATTCAGGATCAGTCTTTCAGCCTGAAGCAATATATGGATCCGTCCTTCAACAGTAAAAGCAATATCATTCCGGCTGACCTTTGTTCCGTCGTCAATGTATTTTTCAAAAATGATGTTGGGATCCAGCTTTTTAAAAATAATTTCAGCGATCTCAATTCCGGCAATTACGCCTTCCTGTTTAACGATGAGCTGTGCTTTGCCTCTGACCTCGGCAGGTATACATGATAAGGTTGTATGATCACCATCTCCAATATCCTCAATAAGCGCAAGTTCAATTAATTCTTCTATTAGTTTATTCAGCATACTCGTTCTCAATTCTTAATTGATGAATGAAGACTTTTGAATTGAATGATTTCAATAAAAATGTAATTCTGTAAGTTTTTGAGTTTGACGTGTATCTTCCGATTGCATATTTCGAAGATTCCTTGCCTCCTTCATGAAGAATTATAAATTGTGAGGGAGGATTCCTGGCAAAAAAATCACGCAGGATTATCTCGGCCTGGGTTTTGCTGTAGATCTCCTCCTTATCAAACAACGTCAGTTCCACTGTCTGATTGAAATACCGGGATAGTATGGAAGCATTTCCCGAATTGAATGCGGTTATGATCTGTTCCGGTAAATCACTCGAAAATACAGTCTGAGTTAGAATGAGTAAGCATGGTATCAACCATAGACCCTTTTTCATCGTATCGTTTTTTATGGATTTTATCAATAAAAAAATCAAAAATCAAACCAAAATAAACAAATATAAGTTTACAATCCATTTCTTTACCAAAAACTATCAATGATTATTAAGGATCATGCTTTGTCTGCATAATAAATAAGTGACTGAAATTGTTGATAAAAAAGAACTTATTTCCTTTCCAAAAGGATTAATATTAAGATTTTACATGAAATTTACATTGTTTAATACCGGCAGAACCGATGCTTCTTATCTGCGTGAAGGCATTGAGGATTATTCCAGAAGGATCAGACATTTTATCGATTTTACCATTGTTGATGTTCCCGGGGTCAGGTCAGCGGGAAAAAGCCCTCCTGAAACGATCAGGAGGAAAGAAGGGGAAAATATAAAAAAAGTACTCCGTGGCAAGGATTTTGTGATCCTGCTTGATGAGAAAGGGATTGAAATGGGTTCACGAAAATTTGCCGAATGGCTGAATAAAATACAATCGCTTAGCTATAAACAGATTGCATTTGTTACAGGGGGTGCATATGGATTTTCGGAGGATATTCATAAATTGGCTGATCTTAAGATATCTTTATCAAAAATGACTTTTACGCATCAGATGGTTCGGATGATATTTACGGAACAATTGTACAGAGCATGTATGATTCTAAAGGGTATGAATTATCATAACGACTGATACATTATCTTCATGAAATGGTTTCAAAACGTTTTTTAATCATATCGTTACTGATCATTATGATCTCAGTGTTACTGGCTCATTTTTCAGGAGTTTTTGAGAATAAAGCGAGGTATGCCAGTAATGTAGAGAAGATATTGCATCAAAAATGTGAAAAGATTAAGAATTATTTTGATATCCTGGATAAGTCCGATCAGGAAAGTACCTTTGAGATCATTGAGAAGATTGATCATGAAGACATCATTCTGTTCCGTTACGT
>JASFVU010000484.1:0-3262 GCA_050049665.1 Bacteroidales bacterium
CATTCTTGACAGAAAAATGTTTTTTGGCAAATATGATCATGGCCCTGTAAAAAACCACTACGTAATTGATACTTCCTTTTTTTGTGCTTTCCCCTTTGTAATGTATAATCGTTGTTTCGGGAAAGTAGTAATTGTTGTACCCGGCAAGCAATATTCTGTAAGAAAGATCGATGTCTTCGCCATACATGAAAAAAGACTCGTCCAGAAACCCGGTTTTTTGCAGAACCGCTTTTCTTATCATCATGAATGCCCCGGGAAGTATCTCAACTTTGTTGACCTCATTGTTATCAAGAAATCCCAGATGATAGCGTCCAAATAATCTTGATTTCGGGAACAGGGCAGATAATCCGAATATTTTAAAAAAAGAAACCAGTGGTGTTGGTAAAGATCTTTTTGATTCGGGCAAAAAATTACCCCTGCCATCAATCATTTTAACTCCCAGCCCCCCTGCATCAGGATGTTTATCCATAAAAGAAACGCATTTGGAAAACGTATCTTCCTGTACAATGGTATCCGGATTAAGAATCAGGACATACCTACCGCCGGAGATTGCCAAACCCTGGTTGTTTGCCCTGGAAAATCCAAGGTTCTTTTTGTTTTCAATCAGTTGTACCTTCTTAAACTTCTCCCGGATCATCTGACAGGAACCGTCAACAGAATTGTTGTCAACAACAATAACTTCACCTTTCATCCCTTCCATGGCCTTAAACACCGAATGAAGGCATTGTTCAAGAAAATACTTGACATTATAATTTACTATGATTACCGAAAGATCCACCTGTCAGGAAAAGAGATCAAATTTATGATAATAAAATCAAGTGGTAAAATAACCCATTTATTTTGGAACCTTTATTTCTTCAGCACATTCCATCATTAACAGCCGGCAGGCATTACGATGACCCAACGTGCAGGACACATTGAAATGGTAACAGGCATTATCCATTTGGTTGAGCCTGAAATAGGTCATTGCCAGGTTAAAATGCATGATCGGGTTTTTATTTTCAAGTTTCAGAGCTTTCTGAAACTGAAGAACAGCTTCATCATACTCCCTTAACTCATATTTTACCATCCCTTTTCCATGATAGGCTGCTACGGATTTCGGATTGTTCTTTATTGCCTTATCAAAGTCCGCTTCCGCCAATTCAAAATCCTGGAGGTAAAAATGGGCCATGCCCCTGTTGAGGTAGACCTTGTACTGAGAATCAGCCGGCATGTTCAATTCAATCGCACGATCAAAATCTTCCACCGCTTTTGAATATTTTTCTTTTTGCAGGTTCAGCAATGCCCTGAAATAGTAATATTCCGGTTCAGTACTATACATTCTGATGTATTCCTCAATATCTCTGTATGCATCTTTACTCCTTTCATTTTCCGTCAGAATGCTTATTTTTTTCTCCTGGGCTTCAATATGATTGGGCCTGAGAGCAAGAATATCTTCAAGTGTTGTCAGTGCGCGTGTCACATCTCCCGTAGCAAGATACCTGTCGGCCAATGCCAGCTTTGCCTCCACATTGTCCTGCTGGGAAAACAAGTTGCATTTTAAAAAGATTATGAGAAGAATAGAAATTAATATTCTGTAGTTCATACATCTATTCTATTTGCCACGTAAGATAGTAAAAAGTTATTTGAGAATAACTTAACACATGAACAATATATAAACACATATGCATCAAGTTATACCCCGGTTCGGAATATAATACAAAGATATTGCTTAACCCAGTTACCCCGGATTTTGTGATTCTATTTTCTCTCCAGTTTCTTAAAGTCCGCTTCTAAGAATCCATCAGGCTTTTTGCCCGAAATTTTGTGGTAGTCAAAATAATAAAAATTCGCGTCGGCGGCACCAATGATGATCTTATAGCACCGTGCATTTAATTTTGTGCCTTCAGGACCAACTTTATGCAGGAATACAACATTGTCATCCCTGTCTGAGATTGCTTCGGTTATTTGGTCCTTGGTAACAATCCTGAAACCCGATGAATACACTTTCTTGATTCTTGCTGTTGAATTAACATCGTTTGAAAGTTCTTCTTCAAGCAGGTACAGCGTTTTCCCGTGAATATCTTTCATATTGTCGTTATAGTGCTGCAGGACATTCGCGGAGACTATTTCAGGATGATCTTTAATCAGCAGAGCATGGTTTTGAATAAACCGTACGAGAATAGCCAGCTTATAAATGTAATTGTCTTCTTCAACATTGTAATATGCAAGCGGTACCGAAGCTATATCAGGCATCTGATTCTTTCTGAAATAGTCTCCCCCAAGTGATAAATGAAGAAACCTGTATATTGCATCAGTTTTATCATTATCAAAGGTTACCTTTGACATATAAAGAAAAGAATACTGCGGATCAAACCGTAATTTCTCAAATTCGTTTATTGAAATAAAATCAAAGTCCGTAATAGTCCACTCCTGTTCCATGACTTCCTTAACTACGATATTATATTCCAACAAAGGATTATCCATCAAAACCACCAATGTTTTTGTATTAAAAAAGGCGTTGATATCATCTCTTGTCGGTACATAACTCTGTGAAAACAGAGCCATTGAAAACGAAACCGTGAACAGGCTTATAATAGTTTTTTTCATGTCACTAGTATTTAATTTTTTGGGAAAAATAATGGATTTCTTGAATTGTATTTCCGGATGTAAACAAATTTCATCTGTTTTTTCTTTTTTCTGCTTAACGCAGCATACTCATCATAAATCTCAGGGTCCTGCATCAGAATGGCTTCGACCGACTCATAATTGTAATCCAGGACCCTCCCTGTTTCAAAATCCAGCAAATATTGTCTCATCTCGGTTGTGGGATAAGAGGCAGATGGCATTCTGTACGGATCGTAATATGAATTGTAATAATATGGTGTGTTGTAATATTCGGTATAGGTAGTATGACTGGCAAGAAAATGACAAATCGATCCGATCAGAGTAATTCTGAAAAAATCACCATCGATATTTATGTAAATGAATCCGTTTCTTGAATACCCCCAGATTTTATCCGGATCAAGTTCATTTTTGCTGCCGATATTATTGTAATAATAGATCTTTGATTTTGTCAATACCTTATCGAAGAATTCAGGATCATTGTAATCATACTCCGAGATAATCCTCGATTTGGGAAGCGGAGAATTAGTCTTAACATCCTCGAAACTAATGTATAGGCCTTCCTTAAACTGAAAGTCGGAATCGTACCTGACCAGATTCGCGGAATCAACCTGGGAAATAACATTCCGGCCGGGAATGAGCAATATAATATAAAAAA
>JASFVU010000485.1:0-3244 GCA_050049665.1 Bacteroidales bacterium
CTGGTTCCCGGATGGGTTTAATTGACCGTGTAATCGTGAAACAAACTATGAGCTTATCAGTATCTTCATTTCAGTTATTCGATTAATCAGTTAACCGGTTAATTCAGTTTATCAACTCATCATCAGGTACGGACGGATTGCAACAGAAAACTTTACTATGGTAAACAATACCTCTTATGTATTGTTAAAACAATCAATATAACTTAAACTGCCATCCAATGAAAACAAAACTATTGCTAGTCATTAGCGCTGTACTTGCCTTAATAAACTCTTTAAATGCCGCCACACACACCGTACAAAACGAATCTCTTTCGTTTACACCGGATGACATAACCATCAACCAGGGTGATACGGTAATTTTCGATATCGGAGAATCACATAATGTGGTTGAAGTTGACGAATCCATATGGGATGAAAACGGAAACACATCAAACGGGGGATTCTCTCTTGATTTTGGCGGGGGAGAACTGGTATTCGATGTACCGGGCACCTACTACTATGTTTGTCAGCCCCATGCCTCAAGTGGAATGAAAGGGACCATAGAAGTCCTGCCGATTTCTGCAATAAGCGGGATCGGCAAAAGCAGGGAGATATTGCTGAATGCCTTTCCAAATCCAGTATCTGACCGGTTGCTGGTAGAGTTTAACGTGCAGCAGCCCACCCAGGTAAAAATTGAGTTGGTTGACATTACAGGACAAACCGTACGCGGTTTAATAACAAAAAACTATACTGCCGGGGTCCACAATGAATCATTTGACCTGAGCAATCTTGCACCGGGTACTTATTTCATTCACTATGAAACAGGTACCGGATCGAAAGTGAAAAGTATACTAAAGCTGGAATAGCGGTTGAAAGCAACGCTGTACATGAAAATCAGACGCACAATTCATGTGCGTCTTTTTTTTGCTAACCGGTATGTATCAGCAAAACGGGAAAAACAATATTTTGCATTTGTAAAACAATCTTTTCCTCCCATTCACCGAATATCCTATCTTTGCTTTTTCAAATTCCCGGAAGCCGGATGGCAGAAAAAAAACTGATACTCGTAACCAATGACGATGGTTTGAATTCTTCAGGGATCTCCTCACTCGCTGAAGCAATGGAACCATTTGGGGAAGTTGTTATCGTGGCCCCTGACGAACCCAGGTCGGGAATGTCTCAGGCTATTACGGTAACCCACCCTTTGCGTGTCAGCAAAGCCCGCCTTAACGGTTGTGTCAGCTATGGGGTAAACGGTACGCCTACCGATTGTGTAAAACTTGCATTCAACCGGTTGCTTCCCCGGAAGCCCGATCTGCTCGTTTCGGGAATCAACCACGGTTCGAACAGTTCAACAAGTGTGTTGTATTCGGGGACCATGGGTGCGGCCCTGGAAGGGTGTGTCAACGGAGTGCCTTCCATTGGTTTTTCCCTGATCAGCTACGATCATACTGCCGATCTGAGCACTGCCAAACGCATTGTTGCCAGGATCTCCGGGATGGTCCTTCAGCATGGACTTCCTCTTCATACCTGCCTGAATGTAAATATTCCCGAGTTTCCGGAAGAAGAGATCAGAGGCATACGGATATGCAGGCAGACCATGGGTTACTGGCAGGAAGAATTCGACCGCAGGAAAGACCCGTCAGGTAACGAATACTACTGGTTAACGGGACAGTATTTTAACCGCGAACCGGATGCTGCCGATACCGACGAATGGGCACTGAAGAATAATTTTATTGCTGTGGTACCCTTAAAAACCGACTTGACAGCTTACTCATCTATTGACATATTAAAAAAATGGAAGCTCTGAACCTGAAAAAATTAAACACCGTACCGGCAGGTATAGTTATTGGAATAATAGTACCTGCCATTCCCTATCTGCTATTTATTCATTCCAAAGTAAAAGCATTATCTGTCCTGAAAGAAAACTACGGAAGTATACTGATGGAAATACTGCCTTTGTTCCTGAGCCGCTGCATATTCCCCAACGCTTTATTGTTCTTTTTGCTTATATGGATGAATCAGATGCAGATAGCAAAAGGATTACTTATTATTACCGCTATACTCACTGCAATATTGTTATTAGTAAGTTTTATTAGTTAACTTACAATAAATTCCGGTTAACCGGTAAAGAAACCAGTCAATTTCATGAAGTATTACATTGTAGCAGGGGAACCATCAGGCGATTTGCACGGAAGCAATCTGATAAGGCACCTGAAAAAAACAGATAAGCATGCTGAATTCAGAGGTTTTGGAGGAGACCTGATGAAGGCTGCCGGGGCAACACTCTCGCTGCATTATAAAACGATGTCTTTTATCGGGATCTGGGAAATTGTCAGGAATATAAGAACAATAAACAAAACCATGGACTATTGCCGTGATGACATTTCCAAATACCGGCCGGATGCCATTATTCTTATTGATTATCCGGGATTTAACCTGAAAATAGCAGAGTTCGGGAAAAAACAGGGTTATAAAATTCTGTATTACATTGCCCCCAAGGTATGGGCATCCAGAAAATCGCGGGTCAAACGAATGAGGAAATTCATTGATAAGCTTTTTGTTATCCTTCCTTTTGAAGAAAAATATTTCAACGACCTGAATATCGATGCTGAGTATACAGGCAATCCGCTGACGGATGCAATTGCTGCATTCACTCCTGCCCCCGACAGCCGCTTTTATAAAGAAAACGGGTTATCGGCCAGTGAGCCTGTCATCGCGCTTCTTGCCGGCAGCAGAAAGACCGAGATATACCATTGCCTGCCGGAAATGATCAAAGCCTGTAAGGATCTTACCGGTTACCAACTCGTGCTGGCCGGAGCTCCGTCAATACCTCCGGAGTATTACCGCGAATTCACTGACAATACCGGCATCAAAGTAATTTACAACCAGACCTATGATCTGCTCCACAGGGCAAAGGCAGCCGTAGTGACTTCCGGTACCGCAACGCTTGAAACCGCTCTTTTCGAAGTTCCGGAAGTGGTTATTTACAAACTGAGTACCCCAACCTATATCATTGGCCGGCCGTTTTTCAGGATCCGGTTCTTTTCACTGGTCAACATCATAATGGGCAGGGAAGTGGTGAAAGAATTGCTGCAATTTCATCTTGCTCGCGATATCAGGAAGGAACTCGAACGGATCTTAACTGACAGCGGGTACAGAAAAAAAATGGTTAATGAATTCAGAACCCTAAAACAAATGGTTGGTGAAGCAGGTGCATCGGAAAAATTCGCCAAAAGTATGTATACGTATTTAACACAATGAC
>JASFVU010000486.1:0-3243 GCA_050049665.1 Bacteroidales bacterium
CTGGGTAACAAGCCGTGAAGGCATGTGTGAGAGTGCTCCCAGTCGTGTTGATGTGGTGATCTATGAAACTCCCGATGCTGTTTTTGCAGGTGACGATCAGATTATCTGTGCCGACAGCATCCGGCTCAGTGCATCCCCTCCTTCTACAGGTACCGGACAATGGACAACAACGGGTTCATCGGTTATTGAAACTCCGGCGGATCCCGTTACCTGGGTTCACCATCTTGAACATGGAGTAAATACTTTCAGGTGGACAGTCACAAACGGACCGTGTAATTCCTATGACGAGGTTGTTATTACAAGCGATCGCCAGCCTGATCCTGCTTATGCCGGAACGGATGACAGCATTTGCACGGCCGGCCCGATAACACTTAATGCTACTCCTCCAACGGATATGGGCCGCGGTCACTGGCTGATCCTTGAAGGCGGAGGAACAGTAAGCGACACAGCTCTTCATAACACGGATTATTCATCTCCTTCTTCCGGTATCAACAGATTGATCTGGAGAGTATCAAGCCAATATGGAGCCTGTCCCGTAACCCGGGACACCGTTGAATATTTTGTCGATCATCCGGCTGGAATTGCTTTTGCAGGTGACGACAGAAGCTATTGCGAAACCACAAGCATATTGTTGGAAGGCAATGCTCCGCTGAATGGAGGGACAGGTATATGGAACGTATTGGAAGGAAGTATTTCTCTCGATGATGTTACCGATCCGAATACCCGCGTGGACAACCTTGAAGAGGGCATTAACAGGTATCAATGGACACTCTCCAGTATTTACGGTTTATGCCCTTCGACTTCCGATACGGTAATCATTACTCTCGACCTGACCCCGGGAATTGCAGATGCAGGACCTGATATAAACCTTTGTCTGGAAAATTCAGATACCTTACATGCCAACTCCCCGGTCCGGGGAACGGGACTATGGGAAATTCTTATTAATCCGAGTAGCATACCTCCGGTTTTCAGTCCGAATATTTCAGATCCTGAAGCAATATTAACCGTCTTACCCGGAAACGAAGGTGAATATACCATACAATGGACGCTGCAGAACGGATCATGTATCAGCAGGGACACCATGATCCTTGATTTCGGAATTCCTCCGCCTCCGGGATTTGCCGGAAACGATACTTCGGTTTGCGGCCTGAGTGTTGAATTACACAGCAATACTTTCCCACAGGGAAAAGGAAGGTGGACCCAGTTAACAGGCACGGGCACAGCCGGCTTCGATCCCGACAGAAATTCCGAGAATGTCATTGTTACCATCCCTTCGGGCTCCGAAGGGGTATATGACTTCGAGTGGATGTTAACAAGCGGTGCCTGCGCTCCGTCATCCGATACCGTACAGATAACATTTCTTGAATTACCCGAACCTCCCTCATCACTTACCGGAGATGCCTCCTGTGGACCTGACTCATTGAATTTATCTGCCTCAGGACCGGGAGGCAATGCGGTGGTACAATGGTTTTATGCCCTGTCGGATCCGGCTCCCTTCCATTACGGTGAAAATTATACGACCCCGTTCCTTACAAGTACTGAAAATTACTTTGTAAATACGTATGACAGCATCTCACACTGCAACAGCTCAAAACTGGAGATCCCTGCAGAGATCCATCCCGTCCCGGATCCCCCGTTATTGCAGAATGACAGCTTATGCGGAGCCGGTGATTTTATTCTGACCGGAACCATAACATCGCCGGCACATACCATCAGGTGGTCCGAAAATCCTTCGGGTTCTCCTGTCATCGGCGAAGGAACAGGCGTTTCACATTATTTTGCTTCCGATGCTACAATATATGCCAGATCTGTTGATACCGTATATGGCTGTATCAGCAGCACAGGATCAATGGACATACGTGTTTTCCCGGAAGTCCCGTCTCCGGCGACTTTCTCAGATTCATCCTGCGGCCCTTCGGATTTCTACCTGCATGCTGCAGGCCAGTCGGCAGCAAGCCTGCTTTACTGGTATGATACTCCAACAGGTGGAAGCCCCGTGATGATCGCCGATAGCCTGTATGTTCCGTCACTGCCGGCATCAAGCTATTTTTGGGTAGCAGAATCCGATCCTTCAACGGGATGCTTCAGTGAACGCAGTCCTGTAGCCGCGATCATCCACCCTGTTCCTGCTACTCCTGTTCTGAATGATACTTCATCATGCGGTGCGGCATCATTTGTGTTACGTCCGCAGGGAGATATTAACACCACCACGTTCAGGTGGTATGATCTGCCGGTCGGTGGCGGTATCCTCCGGGAATCCGATACACTTTATACCGGTTTACTCTCTTCAAATGAATCTTATTGGGTATCGGGATATAATGAAAACTCTTCATGCGAAAGTCCGAGAGATCAAGTTGACATTTCAATATTCCCGATGCCCTCTCCTATCAATATTGTTGGACCCACCCTGGTACTGCTGAACCAGACAGGAGTAATCTTTTCCACTACCGGCAGCAGCACTTCAACCTATGTATGGTCAGTCCCTTCGGGTATTACCCTTGACGAGAACATGAATGATTTCATCAGGTTGTCTTTTCCCAACACCGGATCATTTACCATATCCGTGTACGAAATAACTGCCGATGGCTGTATTGGTATTCCCGTGAGTCATCCCATCGATGTCATTGCCGATTCGATCGCTGTAGATATCGGCCTGTATGATCAGGGGGGCTGCACGGGGGTTGACTATGAGATCAGACCATACCTTTTCGGAGGGACACCTCCGTATACTTATTCATGGACAGGAGATATCGCTTATTTGTCGGATCCATCTTCTCTGTTCACAACATTCTCCCCTCCGGGAACAGGTTCTTACCATCTCTACCTGGAAGTTGCGGATGTAAACCTAAAAACAACGTATGATTCCGTTGCCATCACGGTTTATACATCGCCAACAGCCACTATTCTTACAAAAGATGAGATCGTATGCGTCGGAGACGAACTTCAGCTGCAGGTTCAGACCACAGGTTATGATGCTATGACACATTTATGGTCAGGGCCTGTGCATAACCTCTCGTCGTATTCAATACAGGAACCTGTTTACACACCACATCAACCCGATACGGTAACCTATTACTATGAACTGACGGATATAAACGGTTGCATGGCTTATGACAGTACCACAATTTATTCGGATATACCACTTGCCTATTTCGAATTATTAACAGAACCCGGATGCAGCCCCTTAACCGTAGAGTTTAACAACATGTCCGAGCGGGCTGTATATTACGGCTGGAATTTCGG
>JASFVU010000046.1:0-10159 GCA_050049665.1 Bacteroidales bacterium
GAAGGATGATCTGAACAATAACCTGCAGATCCTCGAAAAGCAAATAAACCAGGTAAAAACGAATTATTCGGGAATCAATGCAGAAGTGGCTGCTCTTGAGGCAACGATCGATCAGGTAGAAGAAGCCGTTTCAAGGGCCATTGTCCGTGCTCCTGTGCAGGGTACGGTTTTGAATACCTACGCTGAAACTGGAGAAACGGTTGCAGCGGGAAAGCCAGTACTAAAACTGGCTGACCTGGATGTTATGGAACTGAAGGCTTATTTCAGCGGTGATCAGCTTCCGCTTCTCAGGATCGGTGATGAAGTTGAGGTATTGACTGACAAAGAAACAGGAGGTCTGAGGACATACCGGGGCAGGATCAGTTCTATAGCATCGCAGGCAGAGTTTACTCCAAAGATCATTCAAACGAGGGCAGAAAGGGTGAATCTGGTGTATGCGGTGAAGATCAGGGTAAAGAACGATGGTTCCCTGAAGATCAATATGCCCGGGGAGGTGAAGTTGTTATCGGAAGAATAGATCATTATGATAGAGGCGGAAAATATTAAAAAAGTTTATCAGGAAGTTGTAGCGCTTGATGGTATTTCTTGTACGGTGGAACAGGGAGAGATATTCGGATTTATTGGTCCCGATGGTGCAGGTAAAACAACCCTTTTCAGGATCATATCCAGTCTCATGCTACCCGATGGGGGAAAGGTGACCATAAAGGGATTGGATGTTGTTAAGGAGTTCAGAAAAATACGCTTGTTAGTCGGTTATATGCCGGGACGTTTCTCCCTGTATTCAGATCTGACCGTACTCGAGAATTTGCAATTTTTTGCTACTGTGTTCGGTACTACCATTAAAAGGAATTACGATTTGATCCGTGATGTATACCACCAGATCGAACCATTTAAAAACAGACTGGCAGGCAACCTGTCAGGCGGGATGAAACAGAAACTGGCTCTTTCATGTGCCCTTATTCATGAACCGGAACTTCTCGTTCTCGATGAGCCGACCACTGGTGTGGATGCAATTTCCAGAAGGGAATTCTGGGAACTTTTAAAGGGACTAAAGAAGAAGGGCATGACCGTGATTGTATCAACACCGTACATGGATGAAGCGAATATGTGTGATAAAGTTGCCCTTATGCAGAAAGGATCCATTATGACAGTGGACAGTCCTTCGGGGATTACCGGAACTTACGGAAAAAAATTATATACCCTCAGATCTTCCGATATATACAAGTTGCTATTGGATATGAGAGAATACGATCAGTGTGAATCAGTCTTTCCTTTTGGTCAGTCACTGCATTATACCGACAGGAACCAGGAGACCAACAGGACAAAACTGCAGCAATACCTGAAGCTGAAAGGACATGCGAAGGTCACTGTTGAACCTGTTGAACCAACCATAGAAGATGTCTTTATGAGACTTATGAAACATAAGGAAATGTCACCGGGCCAGGTAAACAGCGATGAAATTTCATTAAACAGATGACAGATAAAATAGCCATACAGGTTGAACATCTATACAAACGTTTCGGAAGGTTTGCCGCAAACAAAGACCTGAATTTTTCCGTCAATGAAGGTGAGATCTTTGGTTTTCTTGGCGCGAACGGTGCCGGTAAAACAACGGCAATAAAAATATTATGCGGCCTGTCGAAACCTACTTCCGGTTCGATAAAAGTAGCCGGTTTTGATGTTTATACGCAAACGGAACTGATAAAAAGAAATATCGGGTACATGAGCCAGAAGTTTTCTTTGTATCACGATCTTACCGTTTCGGAGAACATCAGGTTTTATGGAGGGATTTACGGGCTTTCCTTCAGTACGATCAGATCGCGTACGGAAGAATTGCTGGAGCAATTTTCACTGGAGGACTATAAGCATCATTTGATCGGTGATTTACCATTAGGCTGGCGCCAGAAACTGGCGTTTTCGGTAGCTGTCATTCACGATCCGAAAGTCGTTTTTCTTGACGAGCCTACGAGTGGTGTTGATCCCATTACGCGGCGTCAGTTCTGGGAGCTTATTTACAAAGCTTCCTCAAAGGGAATAACCGTGTTTGTTACGACACACTATATGGATGAGGCGGAATATTGCCACCGTGTATCCATCATGCAAGAGGGAGAGATAGTAGCTCTTGACAGCCCTCAGAGACTCAAGGAAGCCTACAGGGCAGACAATATTTATGACATTTTTCTGAAAATTGCACGAAACAAACATGAAAAGGTTTAGCGCTTTTGTAATAAAGGAGTTCAGGCATCTTGGACGGGATGTACGTACCATATTGATCATTTCCCTCATACCGGTTATACAGCTTATGTTGTTTGGCCATGTGATCACAACAGAGATAAAAGATGCCGGGATTGCCATTCTGGATCCTTCAAAGGACGAAATATCAATAGCTGTTACAAATAAACTTTTGTCTTCAGGCTATTTTGTGCTTGAAACTGAGATTGAAAGTACCTCCCGGATCGAAACTCTCTTTAAAAGAGGGGAGGTAAAGGAAGTTATTGTGTTCGAAGACGATTTCGGGAAAAACCTGGTAAAAACAGGACAAGCTCATTTACAGGTTATTACGGATGCATCAGATCCGAATACTTCCGGGATACTGGAAAATTATACACGAAATATCGTACAGAATTACCTGGCGGAAACATCGTATTCCGATACCCAGGTATTGATCGATGTCAGGCAACGGATGTTCTTTAATGAGCGGCTACGCTCGGCCAATATGTTCGTGCCCGGAACAATAGCCCTCATACTCATGCTTATTTCCGCATTAATGACCTCCATTTCAATCACCCGCGAAAAAGAACTAGGCACGATGGAGATTTTGCTGGTGTCACCACTCAAGCCGATCCAGATCATTCTCGGGAAAGTTGTTCCTTATATTACACTTGCATTTCTGAATTCGGTAGTGATTGTTGCCATGGGTCACTTTGTTTTTCATGTACCTGTGAAAGGAAGCGTGGTATTGTTATTTACACTTTGTTTATTGTTTATTTTTCTGGCCCTTTCGATCGGTATCACCATTTCCACGATTTCCAGGACCCAGCAGGTAGCCATGATCATTTCTCTGGTTGGTCTGATGCTTCCGACAGTTCTGCTTTCGGGATTTATATTCCCTATTGAGAATATGCCCTGGGTGCTCCGGATGATCAGTATTTTCATGCCTCCCAGGTGGTTCCTCTCCGCGCTGAAAGACATTATGCTGAAAGGCGTCGGAATTGAATATGTGTGGAAAGAATTTGTCATTCTTCTTACCATGCTGGCAGGATTTATTTTGCTGAGCGTGAAAAAATTTCAAATCAGGTTATCGTAGACTCCATGAGGACGATATTATTTATCATACAGAAAGAATTCCATCAGATATTCAGGGACAAACTGCTGAGCAGAGCCATAATTATTGTTCCTATACTCCAGATGGTTGTTTTGGTCTATGCGGCAACATTCGAGATGAAGAATATCAGGATCCATTTTGTCGACCATGATAAAAGCATTCGTTCCTCTGAACTGATTCATAAATTTTCTTCTTCACGTTTTTTTATTGCGACTGCTATCGACGACAATGAAAAACCGGCAAGGGATAATTTGTTGCGTAATAAAGCGGATGTGGTCTGTATCATTCCCCCGGACTTTGATAAGGACCTGACTACCGGTCAGAAGCCTTCCGTCCAGCTTTTGTTAAATGCCGTTAACGGATCACTGGCAGAGCTGTCGCTAGCTTACTGTTACGCTGTTATCAGGAGTTATTCGGAGGAAGTCGTGGCAGAAAGGCTGATGTTGAAAGAAACTCCGTCAACCATTCAGGTTCATGGACGCCACTGGTACAATCCGGACCTGAATTATAAAATTTATATGGCGCCCGGGATCTTAGCTTTGCTGATAACCATAATCGGATGGTTATTGACAGGCATGAACCTGGTGAAAGAAAAGGAAATGGGTACCATCGAGCAACTGAATGTAACACCGATCAGGAAGTACCAGTTTATTGCCGGTAAACTGATCCCATTCCTGATCATCGGTTTAGCAGATCTGGCGTTCGGCCTTATTATAGCCAGGATTATGTTTCATATTCCCGTTGAAGGGAGTCTTTTCACCCTGTTTATTTTTACGGTCATCTACCTGATCGCTGTTCTGGGTATCGGCCTTTTTATTTCAACCATATCCAATACACAGCAACAGGTATTGTTTGTATCGTTCTTTTTTGTCATGATCTTTATATTGATGAGCGGATTGTTCACTGCCGTTGAAAATATGCCCGAATGGGGTCAGAAATTGAATATCATTAATCCGATGGCTTATTCGATCAGGATAATCCGGATGGTTTTGCTGAAAGGATCAGGATTCGTAGACATTTCGGAGGAGATGATCGCTGTTTCGGTGTATGCCTTGTTTACAAATGGGTTGGCCATATGGAGGTACAGGAAAACGGTCTGACCGGATTCCGGCTTCAGGCTGATAAAAAGCAACCATTGCACAATGTTTTTGTCTTTTACAGCAGAACAAAAGACAGCAATAATGAAAAAGATAACTGTATACCTGTCCATAGCACTTATTATTGTAAGTGTTGCATGCAGTGAAGATGTATGGTTTGATGATAATAAGAGAGTTACAGGCCAAGGTGAGGTGAAAAGAACGGAACTGGATCTGCCCGGTTTTGAATCCGTTGACCTGGAAGGAGTCGCTAATGTGTATATATCAACGGGACTTGACCAAAGGGTTTCAATAGAAGCTTACGAGAATATTCTGCCTTATCTGGGTCTGAGCGTTATCGGTGATGAACTGATCATCCGGTTTAAGGAAAACATAAGTGTGAACAGTGATGAAGAGATCAGGGTGGATATCAGTGTACCGGTTATGAAAAAGGTTACCCTTAGCGGGGTTGGCAATTTTTATTTAGATGGTCCGCCCCAGGAGACCCTGTATCTCGGGATCGATGGCGTTGGTAGCATTGAGTCCTACGACCTTCCTGTTTATCATGGGATTGCCGAGATCAACGGTAACGGCAACATCGAGATCAGGGCCAAAGAAACCCTGGAGGTGGATATCGATGGCCTTGGTAATGTCTATTACCGGGATTTTCCGGACATATCTGTCGATATCAGCGGACTGGGTGAGGTCGTCAATGATAATTAAGCAGTTAATCTGTAAAAAACCTGTTAGCTGGTTGCTGGGTACTGGATGCTTGTTTCTTGGTACCGACAGACCAGCACCCAGTACCAGGTACCCCAATTGCTCTAAAAGCTTAACTTTCAGTGTTACTTCTTTTTGTTAGTGAATAACCCCATTTCATATCCAAATCCTATTCTGTTGCACTGAAATTTCATTGATCAGTCAAAAAATCAAGTAGATTCATTGAACTTTTCGGGAGGCTTTCATTGTATTTTTGTTAATTTGACAATTTAAAATTCAATCGGGCTATGAAGATATTGGTTACCGGTACGGCCGGGTTTATAGGATTTCATCTCGCAAAGAGATTACTTGAAAGGGGAGACGAAGTTGTAGGGTTGGACAATATAAACGATTATTATTCTGTTGATCTTAAACTTGGCAGGCTGGCTGAGGCGGGAATAGATAAAAAAAAGATCGGTTATGGAAAGAAGATCACTTCCGGGAGTAATTCCAGTTATCATTTTATTCAGCTAAATCTTGAGGATAAGGAGCAAATAGACAGATTGTTCTCAGAAGAAAAATTTGACAGGGTCTGCAACCTTGCCGCACAGGCGGGTGTCAGATACAGCCTTGAAAATCCAATGGCGTATATGAACAGCAACATTGTCGGATTTTTAAATATTCTGGAAGCATGCAGGCACAACCAGGTAAAGCACCTTGCTTATGCAAGCAGTTCCAGTGTATACGGTTTAAACGAGTCAATGCCGTTCTCAACGCATGATAATGTGGACCATCCGGTAAGCCTGTATGCAGCCAGTAAGAAATCAAATGAACTGATGGCCCATAGTTACAGCTATTTGTTTCAGTTGCCCACAACAGGCTTGCGTTTCTTTACGGTCTATGGTCCATGGGGAAGACCGGATATGGCCCTTTTTCTGTTTACAAAAGCAATGCTGGAAGACAAGCCTGTCAAAGTCTTTAATGAGGGAAATATGCAAAGAGACTTCACCTATATTGACGATATTATTGAAGGTGTCGTCAGGGTCATAGATACGGTTCCGGGGAAAAACAGATCCTGGACGGGGAAGCACCCCGATCCGGCTACTTCTGTTGCTCCTTATAAAGTCTATAACATCGGGAACAGCAATCCCGTGAACCTGATGGATTTTATAGAGGCAATAGAATTATCTCTGGGGAAGAAGGCAAAGAAAGATTATTTACCCATGCAACCGGGCGATGTGAAGGCGACCTGGGCCGATGCCAGTGATCTGGAAGCCGAATTACAATATAAGCCTTCCACGACTGTTCGTGAAGGAGTAAAGAAATTTATTGACTGGTATTTGGCATATTACGGGAAATAATCAATTTACGGTTCACCGGTCAAACTTCTTTAAGAATTTGTCCCGGCCCGGCTTACACAAGGTATACCACATGATCTTTAAGTCGAGCAGAAAAGAACGGTGTTCATAGTAGATCAGATCCAGTCTTATTTTGTCGGGGTAGATTACTTTTTTATAATATTTTGGAGGCAGTTCCTGGTGTAACAAAACCCCTTCTTCATCAATGTATTTCAGACTGGCGATACTTGTCAGTCCCGGTTTCAGGTGCAGGATCTTGTTTTCTTCGCCTTTCAGTTTATCGGTGAAACCGGAAATATAGGGCCGTGGCCCCACGATGCTCATGTCTCCTTTCAATACATTCCAGAATCCGGGTAACTCGTCAATTTTCCATTTTCTGAGAAATCTTCCGATTGTGGTTACCAGTTCCTTGTTTATGACAGAATCGAGGTGTTTGTTGTTTTCATTGACCATGGTCCTGAACTTTAGCATGGTAAACGGTTTCCTACGCCTTCCCACTCTTGCCTGACGAAAAAGAACAGGTCCCCTTGATGTAAACAGGATGAGCAATGAAACAAGGAGAAATACAGGCAAAAGAAAGATGAGAGCAAAAAATGAAATGCTTCTGTCGGTGACTGATTTAATACCCATATGAATCAAACTATGATACGAGCTTTACAGGAAACGGATCAAAATTAGCAATATGAGACAGAATATTACAGCAATTGTGCCTTGAATCCAAAGACTTTTTATGAGAATTGTCAATTCAATCTTTCGTATCACCTGCTGGAAAATCATCCATAACCAGTTCGGATACTATTTTAGCCGAAGCCATACACAATGGAATTCCGCCACCGGGATGGACTGTTCCTCCCGTAAAGTACAATCCTTTTACTGATCTTTTGAAGTTAGCGTGTCGCTGAAAAGTGGAGAATACAGAGCTTGTGGCAGGCCCGTAAAGAGCTCCACGGTAACTGTTTGTCCATTTCTCCACAGTACCGGGTGTTGAATATTTTTCAAATACAATGTATTTTTCAAGATCTGTTTTCAGCATCCGGTTTATTTTTCTAAGTATAGTGTTTCTGGCATATCGCAACTGCTCATTCGAGTTTTGCCCGCAGTCAACCGGCGAATTGATCATGACCAGCCAGTTTTCACATCCGTCAGGGGCATCTTTTTTGCACATTTTTGAGCTTATATAAATATAAATGCTGGGATCTTCATATAGTTCCTTTTTCCCGAAGACGGCTTCAAACTCTTCTCTGTAATTGCCGGAAAACAATATGTTGTGGATCTTCAGATCCCGGAATTGTTTTTTTACTCCCCAGTAAAAGATAAAGCATGACGAGGACAACTCGTGTTTAAAAATCCTTCCCGGATTTACATTGTTCTTCAGCAGTTCTTTGTACGTGTAGAAAACATCGGTATTGTTAACAATGATACTGTAATCGTGAATTGTACCGTTGAATTTTATTCCGGTCACTGTGCGATTGTTAACAAGGATCTCTTCAACACATGCATTGAACCGGAATTCAACCCCCAGCTTTGTTGCAAGCGAAACGAGCCCTTTTATCAGATCGTACATGCCCTTTTCAGGGAGGTAGGATCCGATGTTGTGTTCAAGATGAGTTATTACACTGAGCGTTGCCGGTGCACGGTAAGGATCGGAGCCGTTGTATGTGGCATATCTGTCGAAAAGCTGAATGATACGGGCATCAGGAAACCACTTTTTGTTCAGTCTGTGCATGGTCTTAAACAGACTCAGAAGTGATATATTCAGGATCAGGCGAATGGCTTGCAAAAAAAGAATGGATCTGATGTTCTGAAACGGCCTGAACAGGAATATTTCCGAGGTGAGTTCGTAAAGCCGCTGGCTGCGTTTCAGGAACTTCAGGATTTTTTTCCTGCTTACCCCTGTAATGGTTTCAACAGCAGAAGCAAATCTTTCGTTATCGTGAAAGGCGTCGATTACGGTACCATCGGGATAGAAGAACCGTGAGTTGACCTCTAATTTTTTCAGTGTAATATAATCCGTAACATCTTCTCCGGTATATTCAAAAAGTTCCGTAATTAATCCGGGAAGCGTCAGAATAGATGCACCTGTATCAAAGCGGAAACCTTTTCCTTTGAGTTCTTCTATCTTGCCTCCGGCACTTTTGTTCTTTTCATACAGAGTAACCTTATATCCGGCTTTTGCAAGCCTGATCGCACTGCATAACCCGGATAACCCGGCACCTATTACGGCAATTCTTTTGTCCATGTAAAACGATTTTGGATCCAAATAGTCAACCGGCTTAAAAGTACTAAAAAATGAGTCAATCAGTCGATGCTAAGATATGAACTCGGTTTTTTGTTAAAAAAGGTGTGGAATGAAAATAATTATCATATATTTGTTCGATAGTCATCGAACAATAGATATTATGAAAGGAAAAGAGATGGCAAGAGTCTTTAAGGCTTTATCGAATGAACAGAGACTAAGTCTGTTTCGCATGATTTATTATTGGCAGAAAGCCATGCCTGAGAATGAATGTTGCGGGGTACAGAAGGCTTTCACACGGGCATGTGATTGTATGGATATATCACGCTCTACCATCTCACATCATTTAAAAGAATTACAGAATGCAGGTCTGATCACCTGTGAAAAAGAAGGACAAGCGCTTGTATGTACTATAAATCAGGAACTCGTCGAAGGAATCAAACATTTCTTTGAGTAGTTCATTTTTTTTGTTTAATTAGTTCGATAGTTATCGAACATTAAAATTAAGGAGGAATACATTATGATCAATTGTTGTAACACAAGTCAATGCAACTGGAATGAAAAATTTGACATTAGCATTGCTAATTCGGCTGAAGGTATCACCATTGATGTGAAGCCCAAAGACAAATCCAAGGTAAAATCCTTTCAGAAATTTGCAGAATCGTACAAAGATTTCTGCGGGGATGACTGTTGCTGATAACGAGAGACACAATCGTAAAAAGGCGCCTCTCCGGAGGCCGCCTTTTAATTCCATATTTTCATGTCTGAGTCAGCAGATATTTCAGGAATGGAATTATCCTTTTTGCATCAGTGGAGCACTGGTAGAATGATAACGGGTAAAAAAGCAGTTTTTCATTTCTGTTTCTGTCATAATCCGCATAAAGGCCAAGTACCGGGATTTCTACCTTGTTTTTTGTTGTAATGACCGTATTGTTAATCTCACTTTCTTCCGTAATATCGAAAAAATCGGTTTTAAAAGATTCTGTCTGAGGGTACAATGTATCCGAGATATCAATTCCTGCTCCCTTTTTATCTTCCGGTTTTCCGGTTACTTTCACCCGTATTTCCTTTACTTTTTTTGGATGTAACCTGTCGGCTTCGACCTGGATAACGGCTGAGAGAGGGGCTACGGAAAACGGATTGACAATGATATTCTCATTTCCGATCTCAATCTCTATGACTTTATTATGTTTTTTTCCTTCTTTACATGCTAATACCGATAAAATGATTATACAAATAAATATGAATTGCTTCATCCTTTTAAATAATTAATGGATTATGAAATAATTAACTAATGGTCTCATGAATGAATTGTGGAACAAAATAAACATTGTTATACTATAATACAAATTCCAACGCATTTACTTACTCTGATCCTATGCTGCCCGGGCTCCTTATAGCTGCAACCGGAACAGATATTTTTTTGAATGGTTCGATTTTCATCCCAAACGTTTATGGAAGAGGT
>JASFVU010000487.1:0-3230 GCA_050049665.1 Bacteroidales bacterium
TTCTTTCCCGTTTACTTTCAGGGAGAATCCGATGGATTCCGTATCCTCTGTTTCATTCAGCTTAATGAATTTTCCAAGCACGGCCGAACCGTCAAAAGCCTTGGCCATTTCCCACGGGTTGCCTTCCTGTTTGCATTTTCTCTGCAGATCTCTTGCTGTGAAGTCAATACCCACAGTGATCTCATTGTAATACCGGTGGGCGAATCTGCTCTCTATGTGTTTTCCCAATCTGCTTATCTTCAGGACGATCTCTAATTCATAGTGAATTTCATCGGAGAAATCAGGAAGAAAGAATGGCTTGTTATTCAATAGCAGAGCACTGTCAGGCTTCATAAAGAACACGGGATCACTGGGGGTGATGCCGCTCAGTTCCCTGATGTGTTTATCGTAGTTCTTTGCAATACAGATTATCTTCATGACATGCCTGCTGCCTGATTTTAACTTCCGGCGGGAGTCTCTTAACATTCATTCCTGGCAGTTCCCAAATGCTCCTCTCAGTTTGATGTTCGTAAGGACTTTTTTTGTATACAACGGAAAATCATTATTCATCATCCAGGCATAATAGGCAGGATCTTTTTCAAACACTTCCTCCACAGCTTTGCCTTTGTATTTTCCAAAATTGAATCGTTCGATTCCTTTTTCATCAAGAATGATCCGTCCGACAAAATCAACATTATTCGTATGACTTGAAAATTTTGAAAGTGCCTCGATATCGTTCTCCAGGTCATTGTATCTGTCTAACTGGGCCTGTAAAACTTCATAGGTGGCTTTTGTGTCTGCTTCGGCACTGTGCGCATTCGTAAGGTCTTTTTCACAATAAAATTTATAGGCTGCACTCAGTGTGCGCTGTTCCTTTTTATGGAAGATCACCTGGACATCGATAAACTTTTTTCTTTTGAGGTCAATGTCGATCCCTGCACGCAGGAATTCCTCGGCCAGTAAAGGAATATCGAATTTATTGGAATTATACCCGGCAAGATCACAACCTTCGATAACTTTTAAGATGGTCTTGGCTACTTCGGAAAAGGCAGGTTTGTCTTTTACATCATCATCTGAAATGCCGTGAATTTCGGTGCTGGCCTTTGGAATGGGAACAGTAGGATTAACAAGCAAAGTGTCCTGCTCTTCTTTTCCGTTGGGATGCACTTTCAGATAAGAGATCTCAACGATTCTGTCCAGAACAACATTGATGCCGGTGGTTTCAAGATCAAAAAAAACGATGGGATTTTTCAATTTAAGCTTCATAAAAACACTGCTGTTTTGATTAGGTACTGGAACGGCTTAGATAAAACAGTTCCGGCCATGAAACCCTGTTCTTCTAACATGATTTTAATTATTTATCATCATAGGCATGAGTAACATCAGAATATCTTCGTCTTCATTATCTTTATCAAGAGGCAGTAATATCCCCGCTCTTGAAGGATCTGAAAGTTCAACGACAACATCTGATGATTGCAGATTCTGAAGAATTTCGATCAGGAAAACAGATTTGAACCCGATTTCAATATCATCGCCTTCGTACTGGCAGGATAACCGTTCATAAGCCGATATGGAGAAATCAATATCCTGGGCAGATATGGTAACCTGGTTACCGGAAAGTTGCAGTTTGATAAGGTTGCTGGCCTGATTGGAAAATACCGATACCCGCTTCAGGGAGTTGAAGAACTGGAGGCGGTCGATGATCAATTTGTTAGGATTATCCGTGGGGATCACCGAATTATAGCTGGGGTAATTGCCCTCTACCAGTCTGCAAACCAGTTTGAAATGCGGAAGAAGAAAATGAGCATTTTTATTGTCGAATTCAATGCTGATCGTTCCCTGTTCCCTGCTTAAGATATTTTTGAGCAATGAGGCGGGCTTTTTTGGTAAGATAAATGAAGCGTCATTGTCCGACCTGGCGTCGGTTCGTTTATACCTTACCAGTTTGTGTGCATCCGAGGCAACGAAGGTAATGTCGTTTGGTGATAGTTCAAAGAACACACCGTTCATTACCGGCCTCAGTTCGTCATCGGCAGTTGCAAAAAAAGTGTTTGAGAGTCCCTTCAGAAGTACATCCGCTTCAATTTCAAAAGTCGATTTCTCTTCCTTTTTTATCTGGGGAAGCTGAGGGAAATCACTGCCGTTCTGCCCGACGATGGAAAATTGTCCGTTTTCCGAACTGATCACAATTGCCAGGGTGTCGGTATTTACATCAAAAGTAAGAGGCTGATCCGGAAACTCTTTTAATGTATCAAGCAGTATCCTGGCAGGTATTGCAATGCTTCCTTCGTCACTGGCATTTTCCAGCTCCATGCTGGTAATGAAAGTTGACTCCAGATCCGAAGCTGTAAGTTCTAATTTCTTTCCTTTCAGTTCAAAGAGAATATTGTCTAAAATCGGTAACGTATTCTTTGTGTTTATTACACGGCTTACGGCCTGAAGGTGATTCAAAAGTTCAATACTTGAAACTACAAATTTCATTTATTTTAGGTTTAATTTGATAGTTAGTGTTAAGTCAACCATGAAATGACGGATAAAATGTTTGGTAATACTTTACAATGATTGAATTTCATTTCTCAATATTAAGTGTGACACGTCACTAGTGTTTGTGCATATAGGGGTATCAATATTACAAAAAAAAAGACTATTTCCGGCTCACGAAAATCATTTTTTTAGAAAATCTTTCAATTCCAAAAGGATAGGGTCAAAGTCTCTGTAATTAAGTAACATTAGTTCTTTCTTATTCAATATGCCATAAAACCCGTTCATGTCCGTTTTGTCCGATGAATCGTATTTTCTGTACCCCGTCAGGTGAATGTCCTCTTGTTTATCACTCTCAACAAGCAAAATAAAAAATGGTTCTTTCAGAGACAGAGAATCCTGTTTTTCATCTTTGGGAACAGGCCTCGCCGTTAATCCGGTATAAAAATGAAGATACAGTCCGATCAGTTCCTTATCTGCAACAGAAGAAAGATCATTTTGTTTGTTGTCTGTTAATTGAAAAGAACCGTCAGAGGTCATCTTCAGATCGAAATCCTTATCTGTATTTCCCGGGTAACGGATCCGTATCCTTTTGATATCTTCCGGCCGAAAACCGGTCAATTTGCTGTTTGACCAATATGCCGGGTCGCTTCTGAAAACCTGTATAAGATCAACGTTCGGATATCCACGGACCTCTGTCTGGAAGATCTTATCCGACCTATACCGGGAAGCAAACAGCTTCCTGTTCCATTTGCACATCCGGTAAGCAT
>JASFVU010000488.1:0-3229 GCA_050049665.1 Bacteroidales bacterium
TTTTCAACAAAGGGTATCAATTCATCAAAAAAGAAATCTTCGTACCGCCATTCATTACTGATATCATTGAAATAACCTTTAATACCTGTGTTTGCATCCGGCATAATGATGACCATAGGAGTGGCCCTTCCTTCCCCGATGGCTTTGTCGGCAATGTGTAACACCTCTCCGAACTGCACCCATCCTGTCTGATCGTCTCCCGAGCCGTGCAGTAAGTACAAAACAGGATAACTCCTTTGCGAGGTCTCGTAATCCGGAGGCAGGTAAACGGCATACTTTCGTTCACTGTTCAGGATCTTACTGGTCATGCTCAGATCGTCAAATACTTTTCCGGTTTGCCCGCTTGCCGATATGATTAAAACGAACAACGGGATTAATAAGAATGTATGTTTTTTCATCGGAAGATAAGCTTGAAAAGTCATTTTTTATAGTGGACTGATAACATGAATAATACTTTCGTAAACTTACTTATATTTTTTTTACCCGTCAGTTTCTTTATCCGGATAATTTATTCCTAATTCTTTATCAAAGCCGGAGAAAGGATCGGGATAATGAGACATACCGGGTCTTCAACATCGTAATAACCGGGCTTTTTATATTAAATAAGCCGGTGCTGAAAGACAAATGTCCCTTCCCGGATTCTTTCAGATTATACAAAGTTTTTATCCTTATGCCTGTTTTGAAATTAATTTTAATATATTTGCCGTGTTCGCACACGGAATTCGGGATTTTTCCGGCATAAAAAGAATAAATGTTTGAAATTCAGGGAGATAGAATAAGAATTAAGGACATAGCCGAAAAAGCTAAGGTTTCCGTAGGCACAGTGGACAGGGTGATCCATGATCGAGGAGAAGTAGCTGAAGAAACAAGAAAACACGTGCTTGCCATCATTGAGGACCTGAGTTATACACCCAATATGCTGGCTAAATCCCTTGCCCTGAAAAAACAATACCTCATAGCTGCATTGATACCCGCTCATAAACAAGACAATCCTTACTGGAAGATGCCTATGCTTGGTATAGAAAAAGCTTACCGCGAAATACAGAATTTCAATACTGCGGTCAGGCTGTTTACATTCGACCTGAACAGTGAAAGATCGTTTGCAGTATCCTGCAACGAAATATTGGAAACGGAACCTGACGGGATCGTTTTTTCTCCCTTGTTTTATGAATCGTCAAAGCATTTTATTAATGCATGCGATGAAAAGAACATCCCCTATGTTTTTATTGATGCCAATATAGAAGGATGCAACAATATGGCATATTTCGGACAGAATACTTTCCAGAGCGGGTACCTTGCCGCAAAACTCATGGATTACGGTATTCATGAGCAGGCGGAAGTGCTTGTGGTAAACCTGATGCATGGCAAGGGGCTTACCCATCATCTTAAAACAAGGGAAAAAGGATTTTTGTCCTACTTCTCAGGTTCCGGTGCCACTGAAAAGATAACGGTCTCTTCTTATGATATCCGCATGGATGAAGAAGGTGACCTGAAGTGTAAAATGGATATGGCTTTTCGCAACGGGAGGTCCGTCCGCGGTATTTTTGTCACCAGTTCAAGGGTTTACAGAATAGCGAATTACCTTGATGATAATAAGCTGGAGGGTATATTGCTGGCCGGCTATGACCTGATTGATAAAAACCTCGGATACCTTGAAAAGGGAACCATTGACTACCTGATCGGGCAAAAACCGGAAGAGCAGGGCTATAAGAGCATTCAGGCCATGTTCAACCATTTTTTGCGTAACAGGGAAGTTGAGAGGACAAATTACAGTCCGATTGACATTATTGTAAAAGAGAACATTGATTATTACAAAAACTTTATGCTTTAAACCATGACTGAACATAGTTTTTCCGATCTGAAAAATAAAGTATGTGTGATCACCGGAGGTGCGGGAGTAATTGGTCAGGCTATATGTGAAGCGCTGGCTTCAAAGGGAGTAAAACTGGCCATTCTCGACGTCAATGATAATGCGGCAAATAAAGCGGCAGACCGGCTGACCGGTAAATATAAGGTCGACTGTATTGGCGTACAGACCAGTGTGCTTGACATTGAATCGCTGAGGAATGCAAAGGCTGTTGTAAATAACCGCCTCGGAAAGGTTGATTTTCTGATCAATGCAGCCGGAGGTAATGCTCCTGAAGCTACTACCCAGGTAGAGCAGATCACAAGTGATCATGTGGAAGAAATGGAAAAGTCTTTTTTTGGACTTGAACTTAGCGGGTTTGATAAAGTGTTTGCGTTGAATTTTACGGGTACCTTATTGCCTTCGATGGTGTTTGCCCGGGATATGCTGAAAAGGAGAAAAGGGGTAATACTGAATATTTCTTCCATGAATTCTTTCAGGCCCCTTACAAAAATACCGGCCTATTCGGCAGCAAAAGCTTCGGTAAATAATTTTACGCAATGGCTTTCCGTCCACCTGGCAAAAATGGGCGTACGGGTAAATGCAGTTGCACCGGGGTTCTTTCTGACAAATCAGAACAGGTTTTTACTGACCGATGAGAAAACAGGAAAGCCCACTCCCCGCGGGGAAAAGATCATTTCGAATACCCCCATGGGGAAATATGGCAAGCCCGAGGATCTCCAGGGAGCAATCCTTTTTTTGCTATCGGAGCTCTCTGATTTTATTACCGGCGTGGTACTCCCTGTTGACGGGGGATACAGCGCATTTGGCGGGGTATAGAAGCATGATGAATTGATATAGTAGCCTGATGACCGAAGCAGGGAATCAGAAAAAAATCAGATAAATGCCGGCGGGACCGGCTTTACGCAATTGTCTGAAATGTCCCTTCTTGTAATCCTTACCTTATCACACGGCAAAGGGTTACAGGAGGGGCTTACACAGAAAAAAAAGATAAGAGATTGAATGAAACCAGGATAAACAACAGCGGAGAATATGGCAAAGAATGTAATTGTGGCACAGTCCGGCGGACCATCACCGGTAATTAACAGTACCCTCAGAGGCATCATTGAAACATGTAAGATGTTTCCTGACACTTTCGGGACCATCTATGGCGGATGGCATGGCATTGAAGGTGTCCTGAAAGAAGAGCTGATCAATCTTTCGGTCCAGCCGGATGAGGAGATCGCTTTGTTAAGGAATACACCGGCGGCCGGAAGCATAGGAACGTGCCGGTATAAATTAAAGGACCATCAGCAGGAAGACTTTGCCCGTATACTGGAAGTGATCAGGGCCCATGACATTGGTTATTTTTTTTATACGGGA
>JASFVU010000489.1:0-3223 GCA_050049665.1 Bacteroidales bacterium
CATTCACAAACATCATCTGACTGGTTACTGACTGTACTTCATAGCTTTCTGTGACAGGGCATAATTAAAGCTCCCCGCCGCAGCAACCCAAGCGATGAGAGGTGAGAAGTTAGAAGTGAGAGGTGAGTAATTCAAATAGTAATTAAAATTAAGAATGAAGAATTATGAATGAAGAAAAAAGTGTTTATCCATGATGAGTTGATTAGTCGAATAGCCGATGAGTTGAGAAGAGAAAAATTTCAACAATCAACCAGCAAATTCCGGTTAACTGAGTAATCGATTAACTGGTGAAATGAAGATTCTGAAGAGCCGGATGGTATGTTTTTAATCACTCATAATTCTAAGTACTTCTAACTTTAAGTACTTTCAAGAGTGTCTGAAGTGCCTTTTTTTCTGAGCTTGTTAAAATCTTGTTCTTCTTGTGTCATAAATAGTGTTAATTCATAGGGGACTAATTGTTATGGATCCCTGCCAGTTTTTCCAGCAACAGGTCAGTATCTATGGGTTTTGAGATATAATCATTACAACCTGCCGATTTTGCTTTTTCCGCATCTGCATGCATTGCATATGCCGATTGAGCTATGATGTATACTTTCTGATCAAAATTCCTGATCTTTCTGACCAGATCCAGTCCGTTTATATCAGGCAGACGGATATCCATCAGGATGACATCAAATTTTTCCGACCTGGATTTTGTTAAGGCTTCTTTACCATTGGATGCGCTGACCAGCTTCCTGCATTTCCTTTTTAATATTTCTTCAATAAACAACCTGCTGACCGGATCGTCTTCCACCAATAAAACAACAGGTAGTTCAACCGGTATTATCTCCTGAGTTTTTTTACTGCTATCATCATCAGGGACTGTTTCCTGCTTCGCATAGGGTAACGAGAATCTGAATACGGTACCCTTCCGACCATCGGATTCTACCCATATTTTGCCCTTCATCAGTTCAACCAGTTTCTTAACAATTGACAGGCCTAATCCGTTTCCACTGTGTCCTCTGGTAGAACTTACGTCGATTTGTCTGAACCTGTCGAATATCAGTTCATGCATTTCTTCGGGTATGCCTATACCCGTATCACTGACAAAGAATATGATCTCATCAGGTCCGATCCTTTCAGCACCAAATTTAATTTCGCCTTTCTCCGTGAATTTTATGGCATTGTCCAGTAAATTGATGAATATTTGCCGGAGCCTGTTTTCATCCGATTGAATAACAACATTTTTTTCAATGGATAATTCAAGTTTAATGTTCCTATTCAACTCATCGATCTTTTCACTGTATAGTGTACTCAATTCGTTCAGTGTTTTTTCCGCATTAAACGAAGATACTTCAATTTGCATGTCCCCTGCTTCTATAAGCGAAAGATCAAGGATATCGTCGATTACCTGTAATAATCCTTCAGCGCTTTTTGCAATGATCGATGAATAATGGTTTTTTTCTTCCTGTGTCAGGTCATTGTTTTTTACGAGTATATCCGTAAATCCGAGAATACCGTTTAGCGGAGTACGTATTTCATGACTCATATTGGCCAGAAAAGCAGATTTCAGCATGTCACTTTGTTCCGCTTTGTTTTTGGCGGATATCAGCTCTTCTTCCATTTTTTTGCGATCGGTAATATCTCGCGATATACCCATAATGCCGGTGATTTTTCCGTTTTTATCCCGTAACGGGATCTTTGTCGTAGACGCCCAGGTTATTGTTCCGTCTTCCCAGTCCTCTTTTTCTTCGATATTCACCAGGGGTTTACCGGTTTTTATGATCGTTTTTTCATCTTTATGGGTTTGGGTTGCATGTTCTTTGCCAAAAAAATTTGCATCGGTTTTTCCTATGGCTTCATCCGGGTCATTCAGTTCCAGTCTGTCTGACATGGCATTATTGATTCTTATGAACCTGCAATCCTTATCTTTGAAATAAATATGGTCCGGGATAGCGCTGATCAGACTGTTTAGCAGTCTGCGTTCTTCTTCCAGAGATTCTTTTGCTTTTTTTCTCTCTGCTATTTCCCATGCAATACCAGCCAGATAAGCGATTATTTCCGTATCATGTTCATCGTAATCGTCTGATTTATTCCGTATGCCCGCGATAGCCACAATTTTGCCGGATTTTGATACAGGGATGACGAGTTCATTGACAAAACCCGTATGTTTCTTCCGAATATTTTTGCCAGGTACTAATGTGGAATAGTCTTTGGTTAATACCGGTTTCTCTTGTCGGATACATTCGGCCCACTCAGAAGTAAATTCTGCGGGACGGTCAGGTTCTTTTTCTTTCCCGTGTTCCATGGTCGTTTTTGATGACCATACCTGCAGGTGAAGGGTTTTCCGATCAGGTCCGAGGATATGGTAAAACCCGGTGGAACTGTTGGTAAGTCCACAGATATCATCAATCGTTTTCCGCAAAACCTCTTCCAGCGTATGTTCTGAAGAATATTCCAGGAGAGAAAGCCTTTTGGAGATCAGTTTTTGTGCCCTTCTTTCTTTTGTCTGATCACGAAATACCAGCACCGTGCCGATGATATCGTTTTTGTCATTTTTTATAGGGGCTCCGCTGTCACTTATCGGGATATCATTACCCTGTTTTGTCACTAGTATGGTATGATTGGCGAGCCCGACGATTTTGCCCTTATCCATGATTTTTCTGAAGGGCCCTTCCACTTTCGATCTTGTTTCTTCATTTATAATGTTAAAGACCCTTTCAACAGACTGACCTTTGACTTCCGCTTCACGCCAGCCGGTCAACTGTTCGGCTACCTTGTTCAGTTGTTTGATCTTCCCCCGTTTGTCGGTTGTTATTACTGCGTCGCCAATGCTGTAAAGTGTTGTACGGAATTCTTCCTGTGCCTGCAACAACGATTTGTAAATATTCTTCTGACGGGAATTATAAAGCCATGCAACTCCGGTGCCGGAAAACAACAGGATAAGAATGGCAGATATTATGATTGCTCCCGATTTGAACCGAAGATCATGCAACAGTTCCTTCTGGTCAATTTTAGATACCATATACCAGTCTGTTCCCGGTACCGGACCGACATAAGCAACAACCCTGGCCCCACGGTAATCAATGCCCTGAAGAATACCTGTATAACCCATGATCGCCTGAACAGCAGGAACTTCAGTTGCTGATAGGGGTATTTTTAAGGAGAATGCCGTATTCTTCATATGTCGTAACTAATTCAGAAAAATAACACTGTCATTTTCTTCTTTGAGCAATAATGTCTC
>JASFVU010000491.1:0-3221 GCA_050049665.1 Bacteroidales bacterium
GAAAATGTCCGGAAGATCCGTATGGCATATATAACTCACTATTGTACAACATGTCAAAAACCCACAAAATGATAAAATTTGCCCATACGAACATTGTAACGGACGACTGGAGGAAACTGGCCGACTTTTATATAAAAGTTTTTGACTGCAAACCGGTTTTACCCGAAAGAGATCTTAAAGGTATGTGGCTTGATAAAGCAACAAAAATTGAAAATGCACACCTGAAAGGGGTCCATCTGGCTTTGCCCGGCTATGAGAATGATCCGCCGACTCTTGAGATCTTTCAGTATGACAGGAACATTGAAAATCCGGAATCATTGTCAAACCGGAAAGGATACGGACACATTGCTTTTAAAGTCGGAAACGTAAATGATACCCTGGATAAGCTGCTGGAAAACGGGGGCTCGTTATTTGGTGAAGTTGTTGGTGCCGGAATTCCGGATGCAGGCCACATAACATTTGTTTATGCTAAAGACCCTGACGGGAACATCGTCGAAATTCAAAATTGGAGATAACAATATGGAAAAAGTAAATATTCATCAAAAGCTATCATTGTTTTCGGACTACTGGTCACCAAAAATTGTCGGTGAACTTAACGGACAACAGGTAAAACTTGTTAAACTGAAAGGAGAATTCGTTTGGCATAAACACGACAATGAAGATGAACTTTTTTTTGTGATAAAAGGCAGTTTTGAAATGGAATATCGTGACAGAACAGAGATCATCAACGAAAACGAGTTCGTAATAGTGCCCCGCGGAGTTGAGCACAGGCCTGTTGCATCCGGGGAAGCTTCGGTCATGTTGATTGAACCGGCCTCAGCATTGAATACAGGCGATACGGAAAATGAATTAACAAAACACGTATTGGACAAATTATAAAGAAAACGAATGCACATAATTATCACAAGGCATCCTGATGATAACAAAGTGCTGATAAAATTTACAAAATGAGGAATTTATATCTGATAATAGTAATTGTTGTTATTTCCTGCAATAACGGAAAAGAATCGTACAGAGACCATATCGATCTGGAAGGGCAATGGCAGTTCGCCCCGGACACTCTCCGGATAGGCGAAAAACAAAGATGGTATTTATCTGATCTCAATGATTCCGTAAAATTACCCGGAACAACCGATCGGAATAAGAAAGGATATCTGAACACAGATACCACTACTATGCATCTGAACCGGATCTATAAATACGAGGGAATGACATGGTACCGGAAAGAAGTTATCATACCTGAAAGTTTCAGAGATAAACATGTTCAATTATTTCTGGAACGCACAAAGTCGTCAAAAATATGGATCGACAGTACATTTATCGGAGGATCCCGGTTGCTTCAGTCTCCGCAGGTATTTGATGTTCCGGATCATTTACTGACCCCCGGAAAACACCATATAACAATCCTGGTAAACAATGACCTTGAACTTACACCATATGGCAATGTCCATATCTACTCCGATGACACACAAACCAACTGGAACGGTATTATCGGTAAACTGTTTATCGAAGCAACTTCCAGGACCTATATTTCAAACCTTAAGGTCTATCCTGATGCTGAAAATAAAAAGATTGATATTGTAATGGATATTGAAGATCAGCTCAACACCGAAAATGTTGATGTTGAACTTTTGATCAGGAAAACGGAAAATGGAAAAACCACCCGTTTAAAGCCTCAGAAAACCAATGTGAAATGTCAAAGTAAAATAAAGCTGGAATATGTACTGGGAGACGAGTGTAGTTTATGGGATGAGTATGAACAACCGCTTTATGAACTGACAGCGATAATTTCAGGCGGTGAGATCAGAGATTCAAAAACTGTCCCTTTTGGAATGAGGAAGTTTGAGGTAAAAGGAACACAATTTTCGGTAAATGGTCGTACCATTTTCTTAAGAGGCAAACACGAGGCAGCCGTATTTCCGCTTACCGGTTTCCCTCCGATGGAGGTTGAAGACTGGGTACGGGTTTTTAAAATAGCCAGGTCTTATGGGATCAATCATTACCGTTTTCATTCCTATTGTCCTCCTGAAGCGGCTTTTACGGCTGCTGACAGGGAAGGCATTTACCTTCAGGCTGAACTGCCTTTCTGGGGAAGTCTGGAATCGGATACAGTTGCCGGTAATCTGAGAGAGGAAGGTTATGCTATGCTGGATGCTTATGCCAATCACCCGTCATTTGTTATGTTTTCGCATGGTAATGAGATCTGGGGCGGGCATGACCGTGTTGAAGATAATATTCTTGCTCTTAAAGCATATGACGACAGGCCTCTTTATACCATGGGCTGTAACAACAATATTGGTTATGTAGCGCCCCGTGAGTGTTCCGATTTTTTTGTAGGTGCCAGAACTCCCTATGCCTGTGATACCATCTTAACACATACAAGACTTACACATGCATTTGCAGATTCCAGGGATGGCGGCGTACTGAATACGCAAACACCTTCAACGGAAATAAATTTTGATTATGCGGTATCACATATTGATATCCCTGTTGTAAGTCATGAGATCGGACAATATCAGATATTTCCCGATTACAGTGAGATTGATAAATATACGGGTGTCTTGCGTGCCTGGAATTTTGAAGTATTTCGTGATCGTCTGGAAAAAGCAGGCATGATCGGGATGGATAGTATTTTTCAGAAAGCATCGGGAGCCTGGTCGGCAATCTGTTACAAAGCGGAAATGGAAGCGGCCTTTCGAACAAAAGGCCTGGCTGGTTTTCAATTGCTCGATTTACAGGATTTCCCGGGACAAGGAACAGCCCTTGTTGGCATTCTGGACGCTTTTATGGATAGTAAGAATGTAATTACACCGGAACTTTGGAAGCATTCGTGTAATGATGTGGTAATATTGCTTGAATTTCCAAAATATTGCTGGACCGGCAACGAAACATTTACAGCAAAAATGCAGGTTGCCAATTATTCCAATGCAGATATATCCGGAAGTTTGATCTGGAAAATCTCACAGGAAAATGGGGAAGTCCTTAATGAGGGAATGTTTAGCAATTTAAGCATTGCAAAAGGAGGCCTCAGGTCTGTTGGTGGAATAAAAGCCGGCCCGGCTTTTGTAACCAAAGCTGAAAAATTAACGGTTTCGTGTTCCATTCCGGGAACGGCCTATAGCAATCTGTATGATATTTGGGTATACCCTTCAAAAGAGTCAGTCAAAATTCCCGGGGATATTCTTGTTACCAAGAAATTAAGCAATGAAGTGCTGAACAGA
>JASFVU010000461.1:0-3385 GCA_050049665.1 Bacteroidales bacterium
AGTATAGTAAACATTTCAGATGAAAGACTGAACAGCATAATTGAAAAAACAGAACAAATCCGTAACAAGCTAATCAGTATTTAATATGAAAAATATCCTGAAATATATTTCCCTTTCATTGATTTTCTTCACTTGCGAAGTAATGGCTCAGGACAATGTTGAGTTAGTTGCTCAATGTGCTGCCAGTGCAGGAAATGTTACCTACCTCAAAGATTTTATCGTAAAACTGGATGCGGGAATTCCGGGCGGGAAACCACCATCAGCAAAATTTTCGATGGTTCTGAGTAAAAATACACAGTATCGGTTCTCTATATGTACTGCACCCGACTCCGAAGGTGAAGCCATCCTCCAATTGTTTGATATGAATGTACTTCAGGGAAGTACTTATATAAGTGCCACAGGAAAAGAATTTCCGTTCTTTGATTTCAAATGCCAGAAAACAGGAGTTTACCATGTTTTTATTTCCTTTAAAGAGGGGAAACCGGGTGAAGCTGTCGGAATATTGTCGTTCGTGAAAAAGTTGTAATCTGTTTATAATAAACATATGGTTAAAAAGCTGGCTTCTGCAGAGCCAGCTTTTTTTATCCGAAAATATTCAATGCCAATGGAATAATCAGGAGCAGTAAAAAAAGAATATTGTTCAGAAACCCGTTTCTGCAATCGCTGAAATAGGAGGAAAGAAGGATTGATACAGGCACAGATAAAAGGATGAATATTTCAATGCCAACGGAAGGAATAAAGGCAAACATCAAAAGGATATTGATAAACAGATAAAAAATCAGTTGAAAATATTTTCTTATCTGAACTTTTGCCGTGGCAAATTTATGCATGGCGCTAAAATTGGCAATAACCATTACAAAAGCATAAAACCCCAGCGAAGCCAAAAGCGGCCACGAAAAATTCACCACTTTATCCAGGGTCAGCCACTGAAATAACATCTCCGCCATATTGCCAACAGACCTGTCAAACAAAAAATACCCCGAAACAATATATATAAAAGGCAAAGAAAGACCTATCAGGGTGTATGCGATCTCCCGCCAGTTAAACTGACGCAAGATAATCTGTGAAACCCAGAGAAAAGGTAAAAGAAAAATGATATTAAAATAAAATAAGCTGCCGGCTGCCAGCAATAAACCCGCATCCAAAAACCTCAGTGAGGTATCCTGTTTCCCACTTATGCTGAATATCCTGTGAATGATAAACAAAACAAATATTACCGATATCAGGATCTCGGAAAACAGTTCCTGGTATAATGCAAATAAAGATACGGAAACAACAAAAATGGCCGGAAACTGAACCCTGTTCTGAAGGATCAGGAATTTTACGCTTGTCCTTGTCAGGTAGAACCCTGCAAACAATAGTGCAAGGGTCGTAAAAAGGGATAAAACCAGACCTGAATTATCGAATGAAAACAGGATGTTTTTATAGTTTGCGAGAAATGGTAATAAGAAGGGAATGGGTAAGTTTTGTTGCCCTGTATGAATGAAATAGACACTAAAGACAGATAAAAAAGAATAAAAAACTATGAATAGTATGAATGCCTGCTGATTTCTCCGAAATAGTTTTATCATAATGATTAAAAAGAAAACTATCAAAAATAGTAATTCGAAAACAGAATTTTCCAAATACTATTTCAGATAGTCTTCAAAATAGCATTTTGCCAACTATAAAAGTGCATCCAGTTTATTCACAAGAGTGCTTTTCGGGACCGCCCCTACTTGTTTATCTTTTATTTCACCATCTTTAAAAAACAATATCGTGGGAATATTTCTTATTCCATACTTACTTGCAATGCCGGGATTATTATCGACATCCAGTTTCCCAACTATCGCCTTTTCTTTATAATCTTCACCTATTTCTGCAACAATGGGGCCAACCATACGACACGGGCCACACCATTCTGCCCAGAAATCAACGATCACAGGCTTGTCCGCTTTTAATACAAGTTCATCAAAATTCGAATCAGTTAGTTCTAATGCCATCTCTGTTATATTTAAAAGTTAATACATCCCATTGGGGTTCTAACAAATTTAGTAAAAATCAAATGTCGCCCGGCGATAAAAAATCAACTTACTTTATACTCAATTTCAGCTGTATTATCAAAGTAATCTATAAGCTCATTTGTGACGGAAACAGTTGTATTTCTCGAATACATTTCCAGAGTGATCCCTTCATCTTCATCATAAATAAAAAACTTCACATTCGCTTTCCCCTCGTATTGATTTGTCTTATCGCGAATTTCCCTGATGAATTCTTCATTCAGATCTTTCAGGGATATCCTGATTGCAAGACTATTAACGATCTCCTCCCTTGCATTGTTCAATATCATCATCGATTTAACTTTAAATTCCCAGGAATCCGCATCTTTACGCCACTGGTTAGGCTGCATGGCCCCCTTGATGAGCAGGGAGTATCCTTCGTATAAATACTTTCTGTAATCCTCATAATCACGACCAAACAACATAAACTTATATGAATCGGTATAGTCTTCAATAACAAATGTGCCAAAAGGCCTGCCTGTCTTCGTTGTGAGGTGCCTGACATTCGTAACAAGACCTGCTACTGACAACTCCCTGCCCTTGATATTTTCAGTGTTCCTTAATTCAGATAAGGTACAATTGGTAAAGTTGTCTATTTCGAGTTTGTAATCATCCAAAGGATGGGAAGAGAGAAAAACTCCGATATGGTCCCTTTCTCTGTTCAATCTTTCCAGCGGAGGCCATGCTTCTCCTTCCGGGACGGACGGCTTTTTCTGTGCATTCTGATAACTCGAATCATCGTCAAACAATGTATTTGTCTGCTGAGACTTAACCAGGTTCCCATAACGGATCAACTGATCGACAAATGTAAGATTCTCTCTGTCGGTAATGAAATACCGGTGCCTTTCAATGTCCCCGAAGCTATCAAATCCCCCGGCCATTACAAGAGCCTCAAGGCTTCGTTTATTTACCGTATTCAGGTTTACTCTTTCAACAAAATCAAATATGTCTCTGAACTGCCCGTTTTTGTCTCTCTCTTCAATAATATGATGCACAGCCGACTCTCCCAGTCCTTTAATGGCTGCCAAACCGAACCGGATATTCCCGTCTTTGTTCACCATGAATTTCATGTAGCTTTCATTGATATCAGGCACAAGTACATGCAATCCCATACGCTTACATTCCTCCATAAAGAAAGTGATCTTCCTGATGTCATTTAAATTTCTGCTCAATACGGCAGCCATAAATTCTGCCGGGTAATGGGCTTTCAGATAGGCGGTTTGATAGGAAACCAATGCATAGCAGGTCGAATGAGATTTGTTAAAAGCATACTGGGCAAAAGCTTCCCAGTCGCTCCATATCTTTTGAATCGTCTTTTCCTGGTATCCGTTTTTCTGGCACCCTTC